>JACXTP010000115.1 GCA_016919625.1 Methanomassiliicoccaceae archaeon | reverse complement strand
TGGAGAGCATGCCCACCGCCAAGTAGGAGAAGTAGTTCTCGCCGCCCGTCCCAGGGAGAGAGAACGCCTGCCCGAAGAGCAGCAACCAGAACAGAGGCTGGATGAGCGTCATGAATATCTGGATCTTGACGCGGTACCAATGCTTCAGCTCCCGGACCGTCAGGGCATAGGTCTGTCTCAACATCTCAGCGCCTCCTCTCGTTCATACGGGCCTGCGCCATACGCCCCATCATGTCGGTCTTGCTCTTCTGGTCATCATCACGGAACGAACGGCCGGTGTACTCCAAGAAGACCTGATCCATGTTGGGCCGGTCCAGTTTTATGGTGGTCACCGCCGCCCCCCTCTCCGTGGCTATCTTGACCAACGGTCCTATGGCGCTATCTCCCTTCAGCACCTTTATGCGGTAGTCCTTGCCATCGCGACGCACGTCCAAGGCACCGGAAACCTCCATGAAGGCGGCGCTCAGGTCCTCGTCCTTGTCCAAGGAAAGTGAGATGACGTCACCGCCCAGAGACCGCTTCAAGGTCTCAGGAGTATCTAGGGCGACCAGCTTGCCATGGTCGATGAGGGCGATGCGATCACATAGGTTGTCCGCCTCCTCCAGATAGTGGGTGGTCATGAGGATGGTCATCTTGTACTCCGTGCGGAGGAACCGGATATGTTCCCATATGGCGGCCCGGGTCTGTACGTCCAATCCCAATGTCGGCTCGTCCAGGAACAACACCCTGGGCCGGTGGATGAGGCCCTCTGCGATCTCCAGGCGCTTGCGCATGCCGCCGGAGTAGGTCTTGACCATGCGCTCGGAGGCATCGTCCAGCTTCACCATCTTCAGCAGGTTGTCGATGCGCTCCTTCGCCTCCTTCTTCGGCACGTCGTAGAGGTCCGCCTGGAGCATCATGTTCTCCCGGCCAGACAGCTCGTCGTCCACGGTCAGCTCCTGCGGCACCAGGCCGATCATCCTGCGCACCTCGGTGGCATGCTTGACCACGTCCTTTCCCCCGACGAATGCCTGGCCCTCGGTGGGCAGCAGCAACGTGGTCAACATGGATATGGTGGTGGTCTTGCCCGCGCCGTTCGGTCCCAGGAAACCGAATATCTCCCCTTCCTCGACCGCGAAGTTAATACCGTCCACGGCACGGATGTCGCCATTGTAGACCTTGACCAGGTCCTTGACCTCGATTATCGATGGAATGTCATCACCTCTTCTCCAATCTCTCGATCTCCCTGTCCAGCTCCTCAAGTCGCCTGCCCATCATTTCTCGGGCCTGCCGCAACTGCGCCAGTCGGGCCCCTTGATCGGTCTCGTCCTGCACCAGGTGCGAAAGTACCCAGGGAAGGGGGGCGTCCTCGCCGACCTCGTCCCTTTCCTCCGCCGCCGCCTGGGCCAGCACCTCCATGTACTTGGTGGCGAAGATCAGCTCCGGACCGATGTCTCGCAGCGTGTCCCTCAGCCAGGCCTGGGCGGGCTCGGTCAATTGGTAGTATTCCTTATCGTCCCGAGTTTCCACCTGTACCAGGCTATGTTCCATGAGACGCTTGAGAGCTGGATAGAGCGCGCCGGTCTCTGGCCGCCATAAACCATCGAACTCCTCGCGTAGAGCTTTCAATATCTCATATCCATACATCGGTCCCTCCCGAAGCACGACCAACATAAGGAACTGGGAGGGACTGAGCCTGTTGCCCTGGTATACGAAACCCTTGCCGAACATATGCTACCGCCGCAGGATGTACTGCGGCCTTCTGCAATAGGTAGGGATATACTTAAAACACTTTCCCCAGCATTCCATGGGGCGTAGATATCAGAACACCGAACTGGCGAATAAAAGTTATAAGGTATGCCATAGGTAGGAGGGACGATGTCGTTGAGCTTCGATCCCATCCCGGACGACCTCTGGGAGGACTGGAAGTGGTTCGTTTACCCCGAGGGCTTGGTCCTGGGAATGAGGGAGGGCAAGCACCGCGTGCCCAACTCCTCCCTGCTCCTGACGCCCTGCTATGTCGTCAACGTGCCGAAGCTCATCATGTCGGAGGTGATGTGGGCCTCCCGCTACGAGACCACCTCGAAGGGGCTGGTAGATTCCGGCCAGTACCTGAGGCGGGTCAACATAGGTACCGAGGACATCATCGACAGCATCATATTCCTGCTCAGCCAGAACCCTATGGTGGTGACACGCCGACCTTGCCAAGGGCCGAGCGCCCTCGAGGTGGAGCTGAACCAAGCCCTGCAAGAAGGTCAGGAGCTGATCCTCATGGGCCAGGGCAACGAGGCTGAACGCCAACTTTCGTTGGATGACCTCAAGGTGGAGTTCTTCAACCCCTTCGAGGAAGGTAAGGCCGAGAGAGGCCAGGACCTCGTGGGCATGGTCTCCCCGGAAGGTTGCATCAAGGAGCTGTCCATGGCCAAGGTGGAGCTGCGCAGCTCCATGGTCCGCGACGCCATCGCCCAGGCCATGGAAGAGCTGAGCCTCAGGGGCCTGATCATGCTCGAGGCCGGAACGGCCATCGGAATGACCAAGAGAGGCCAGGAGCTTCTAGAGATCGAACCGGTCAACGACACCCTCGCCTGCAAGTGCGAGGTGGAGCTGGTCGAGGAATGATCGCATGATAACGTTTATCAAGGCAGATGCCTTTGGCCGCTATCGGTCAGAGCATGAGGCTTTATGATTTCGGCAGGCTGCACGGCTCGCGCGTGATGATCAACGAGAGAATATCCCGCCCGTTAGGATTGGTTGACGGAAGCCAGGTCTACCTTTCCATGTTCCGCTATGAGCGCAACGGCGCCTCCGGGCATGAGATCGTGGCCTCCACCTTCGGCCCGGAGAACTATCGGCAGATATGCTCCGCTACCTTCTACATGGACGACACCCCGGGCTCGTGCGCCCAGGTGGCTAAGTTCCTGGCCGACCGCAACATCGACATCCTCAATTCCGTCTCGATAAGCATGATCTCCAACATCACCATGGTGTGGAAGATGCTGGTAGACCTCTCATACTATGGCGAGGTCGCGCAGCTTAAGGAGGAGTTCGAGGTGCTGCGCCGACAGAAGTCCCTGGCCATCAACAGCGTGGAGGGCATGGAGATCGAGGTCTCCCACATCAGCGAGCGCTACACCCGCGGCATCGTCTCCGCTGGTTCCAACGTCAAGGTCAAGCCGCGCAAGAACAAGGCCAAGACGATCATCCGCCATGGCGACCTGGACCTTCCCAAGGACCTCATGGCCGACCTGGAGGGCGTGGAGGAAGGGGCGCTGGTCATGATGGTGGCCGACACCGATGCCTGGGTCCTGTCCATATCATTCCTGCCCAAGGAGACCAGGCTGGCCGAGTTCGAGGTGTGCATCCCCGACAAGCCAGGCGCGGTCTTCGAGGTCACCAATGCGCTGGCCAAGGCCAACGTGAACGTGCTTGCCCTTTACACCCGAGTTCTGGTCTTCTACGAGCGCATGACCATCCGCCTGGTGGTAGACGTCACCAAGTACGAGGGCGGGGGCATGGCGCTGATGAAGGGCCTCTCCGGCCTGTTGCCCACCCTGGAGGGCCGCTATGAGCTGCTCTCCCTGAAAGAGCTCAAGGTCTGACCGGAAGGCCTAAGATGATCGTCGGCCGCAAGGTCCTCCTGAAGGAAGAGGTGGCCTCGACCAACGACGTGGCCAAGTCCCTAGCCCTAGAGGGCGAGGAGGAAGGCACCGTGGTCGTCGCCAAGACGCAGTTGGCCGGCCGCGGTCGCATGGGACGGTCCTGGTCCTCCCCTATGGGCGGGCTCTACCTGTCCGTCGTGCTGAGGCCGGACGTTAGCGTAGGGGACATGCTACTGCTCACAGTGCTCAGCTCAGTTCCAGTGGCGCAGGCCATCGAGGAGCTGACCGGTCTGGAGGCCAAGCTGAAGTGGCCCAACGACATCGAGGTCGACGGGAAGAAGGTGGCGGGCATCCTGGTGGAGTCGGCGTCGAAGAGCGGCAACGTGGAGTTCCTCATACTGGGCATCGGTATCAACCTCAACACCGACCCGTTGGAGCTGGAAGGCCGGAACCCGGGGTCGCTGTCCTCCATGACCAAGCGCTCCTATGACCCGGACGCGTCCATGCACCGCGCCTTGTACCATCTGGACGCTTTCTACGAACGTTATCGCCAAGGGGACCGGGACACGGCCGAATACGTGCGCCGCTCTCATACGCTTGGAAGGCATATCACCGCCTCGGTCGGCGACCAGAGGGTCAGCGGCCAGGCCATGTACATCGACCTGCAAGGGGCCTTGGTGATCAAGGGCGACGACGGTCTGACCTACCGCTTGGACTCGGTCTACACCCTGCGATACGAATGAAATAACGGTAAGATTAGAATATTAATGGCAATAAGGGTTAAAAACGGACACCCGATTGGCACAGGAACGGCTGGAGCGTCAGGACATGGGCAACGAGGAAAGGACCAAGGAATTGAAGGAGCTGCGCAAGCGCAGCCGGCTGGGCGGAGGCCCGGACCGCATGGAGAAGCACCGCAAGCAGGGCAAGCTGACCGCCAGGGAACGGTTGGACACGCTGCTGGACCCAGGTAGCTTCATCGAGTTCGACGCCTTCGTGACGCACCAATCCTGCCAGTTCGGTATGGACAAGAACAAGCCGCCCGGCGATGGAGTGGTCACCGGGCACGGCACCATCGACGGCCGCCAGGTGTTCGTCTTCGCCCAGGACTTCACCGTGTTCGCCGGTTCGGTCGGTAAGATGCACGCCCTCAAGATCTGCAAGGTCTACGACATGGCCGTGAAGACCGGTTCACCAGTCATAGGCATCTACGACTCGGGCGGCGCCCGCATCCAGGAAGGGGCGGAATCGCTGCAGGGCTTCGGCGAGATGTTCTTCCGCTGCTCCCTCGCCTCGGGCGTGGTCCCGCAGATATCCATGGTCATGGGGCCATGCGCTGGCGGAATGACCTTCGGCCCTGGCCTGTCCGACTTCGTCTTCATGGTCAAGCACAAGGCCCACATGTTCCTGGTCGGGCCGGACGTGATCAAGGCGGTTCAGAACGAGGACGTGTCCTTCGAGGAGCTGGGCGGGGCGATGTCGCATTCCACCAAGAGCGGCACCTCCCACTTCGCCTGCGAGGACGACCTGGATTGCATCAAGAAGGTGAAGAAGCTCATGAGCTTCCTGCCGTCGAACAATTTGGACTCCCCTCCTTTCGCCAAGGGCAAGGACGACCCGGAGCGCCGGGACGAGGCATTGGACAACATCATCCCTGAGGACCCCGCCAAGCCTTACGAGATGCGCGAGGTCCTGCGAAAAGTGGTGGATGACTCCGACCTTTTCGAGGTCCAAGAGATTTTCGCCCGCAGCATCATCACCGCCCTGGCCCGCCTGGACGGTATGTCCGTGGGCATCGTCGCCAACGAGCCGAACGTCATGGCCGGCACCCTGGACAACGACGCTTCCGTGAAAGCGGCCCGCTTCGTCCGCTTCTGCGACGCCTACAACCTCCCCATCGTCACCTTCGTCGACGTCCCCGGCTACCTGCCTTCTGTGGAGCAGGAGCACGAGGGTCTTATACTGAACAGCTCCAAACTATTGTACGCTTACTGCGAGGCGACGGCGCCCAAGGTGACCGTGGTCACGAGGAAGGCCATCGGCGGCGCCTATTGCGTCATGGCCTCCAAGCACATCCGTGCCGACCTGAACCTGGCCTGGCCGTCGGCCGAGATCGCCGTGGTCGGTCCGGAGGGGGCCATCAACATCGTCTACAAGCAGGAGCTCATCATGGCGGACGAGCCCCAACTGAAGCGCGACGAGCTCATCAACGAGTACCGTAAGGCCCATGCCAGCGTCTACGTTGCGGCGGAGCGGGGCTACCTGGACGACATCATCGAGCCCCGGGAGACCAGGCCGAGACTGATAAGCGCCCTGCGCATGCTGCAGCGGAAGCGTGAGGCCAGGCCGGCGAAGAAGCATGGCAACATACCCCTGTGAGGACTGTAAATGAGAGTGAAGATCTCCGACCTGGTTTTACGTGACGGGCACCAGTCTCTGCTGGCAACGCGGATGCGCACAGAGGATATGCTCCCCATCGCTCCGCTAATGGACGAGATCGGCTACTGGTCCGTGGAGATGTGGGGCGGTGCTACGTTCGATACCTGCCTGAGGTTCCTGAAGGAAGACCCTTGGGAGCGCATCACCCTGCTGAAGAAGGAGATGCCGAACACTCCCTTCCAGATGCTGCTGCGCGGACAGAACATCGTCGGGTACAAGCACTACTCGGACGACATCCTGGAGAAGTTCATCGAGAAGGCGTACGAAAGGGGCATCGAGGTGTTCCGCATATTCGACGCGCTGAACGATACCAGGAACATGCAGACCGCCATGCGCACCGTGAAGCGTTGCGGGGGCATCGTCGAGGCATCCATCTCATACACGATCTCGCCGGTCCATAACATCCCCCTCTTCGTCAAGATCGCCAGGCGCCTGCAGGAGATGGGCGCCGACACGCTTTGCATCAAGGACATGGCGGGGCTCATCTCGCCCATGAACGCTTACGATCTGGTGAAGCAGCTGCGGGAGGAGACCGCGCTGCCGGTGCACTTCCATTCTCACGCGACCTCCGGCATGTCCCTGGCGGCGCACTTCAAGGCAGTTGAGGCGGGGGCGGAGATCCTGGACACGGTCATATCGTCGCTGTCCATGGGCACGTCCCATCCACCTACCGAGACCATGGTGGCCATGCTAAAAGGCACGGAGTGGGACACCGGACTGGACCTGAAGAAGCTGGCCGAGGTCGGCGAGTACTTCGCCAAGGTGCGAAAGAAGTACGCCGCCTTCGAGAGCGAGCACACCGCCATAGACACCGATGTGCTGCTGTACCAGGTGCCGGGAGGCATGATGTCCAACCTCATCTCCCAACTCAGGGAGGCGAAGAAGGAGAACCGCATCGCTGACGTTCTAGCGGAGATACCCCGCGTCAAGGCGGAGCTGGGCCATGTGCCGCTCGTGACGCCGACCTCCCAGATAGTCGGGACCCAGGCCACCCTGAACATCATAGCCGGTGAGCGCTACAAGATGACCACCAAGGAGACCAAGGACCTGGTGCGCGGCCTTTACGGCAAGACCCCGGCGGAGATATCACCGGAGATCCGCCGCAAGATAATCGGGGACGAGCAACCCATAACGGTCCGACCGGCGGACCTGCTCGCACCGGAGTACGAGCGCCTGGCCAAGGAGGTGGATCATTACGCCCGCAACACCGAGGACGTGCTCTCGTACGCGCTGTTCCCCCAGGTCGCCCTGGAGTTCTTCAAGGAGCGGGAGATGAACGAGAAGGGTCTGAACCTCAAGGACCTGGCCGCGGTGGCGGTGCTCTACATGCGCTCCACCGAGAAGAAGATCGACGTCTGCCCGGTCGGCCAGATGGCGGACGCCTGGGCCGCGGCGGCACGCAAGGAATCGGTGGGCCAAGGGGGCTGGCTGCTGTGAAGCTGAAGATCACCGCCAACGGGCATCCGCACGAGGTCTTGGTGGACAAGGTCACTGGCGAGTACAAGGTGACGATCGACGGTCAGATCTACAAGTGCGTATTCAAGGAGAACGGGCTCCACATCAACGGGGAGCATTTCCCCATCGAGGTGGAAGGTTCCTTCGACGAACTGCTGACGGTGAGGTCGAGCAACCGCTCCATGCAGATAAAGGTGGAGCAGGTGCGGGAGATCGAGACGGTGGAGCTGGAGTCCGTCGACGTCAAGGCGGCGGGCGGTGAGGCCGGTTCGATAGTTTCCCCGATGCCGGGCAAGGTCATCAGCGTCAAGGTAAAGGTGGGGGACGAGGTCAAGGTGAACCAGGTGGTCCTGGTGCTGGAGGCCATGAAGATGGAGAACGAGATACTCTCCGAGGCCGCCGGCAAAGTGAAGGAGATCAAGGTGAGACCGGGCGAGGCGGTCGAGGGCGGTCAGACGCTGGTCGTGGTGGAATGAAGAGGGCCTTCATCATCCATCCGCTGCCCGACACCTTCGCCATATGCCGATTGGAGGCGGAGGAGAAGGTGCCGCAGTGGGCGCTCATGTCCCGCATCATGTTCATGGCCCGCACCGACCAGGAGCTCAGCTTCATCTGTTGCCAAGAGCACGTGCCTGACGCCGTGAGGGCGGACCGGGGCTGGTCTGGCTTCAGGGTGCAGGGGCCGTTCCCATTGAACGAGATCGGCGTGCTGGCCTCAGTGCTCGAACCACTGGCGCAGGCTGGGATAAGCATTCTGGCCACCTCGACCTTCGACACCGATTATTTCTTTGTCCAGAGTGGCAAGGAGAAGGACGCCAAGAAGGCGTTGTTGATGGCGGGGCACCGCATCGAGTGATGCCTCACTTCAGGCCCAGCGCCTTCCCGTCCCTTAGCAGTTGTAACGTATCTCTGACCCGCTTCGCTCTCGTCTCCGATCGTTTGGCCATGTTGATCCAGAGATGGTATCGTTTGCGGTTGCTCTTCGTCAATCGGTCATAGTTACTCTTTGCCAGAGGGTCGTTCTCCAGACCTTCCGCCAGCTCTTGGGGGAGGATGTAGGAGTCCTCGGGGATGGTGGATTGATCTGGCTTGTAGTTGGCCAGGTCCTTGGGGAGCTTCGCCATCCCCGCCTCGGTCATGAGACCGGCTTCCATCAAGGCCTTGGCCCGGGCAATGTTCTTGGCGGACCAGACGCTGTTCGGCCGCCTGGGGCTGAACCATTGCATGAATTGGTCATCGTCAAGGCGGTTCACCACACTGTCGATCCAACCAAAGCAGAGCGCCTCCTGCACCGCCTCCTCATAGCTGACCGAACGGCCCCTCGACCCTTTCTTATCGATTAGCATCCAGAAGCCACCAGGCCTATCGTGGTTCTCTGAGAGCCAGTCCCTCCAGGCCTTCCTGTCGTTGAAATGAAGCCTCTCCCCGTCCATTGCCTTACATCACTACAAGGCAACATGACCATAGGGAATATTCAATCCTGTGCGGGGAGGTGGAAGTCATTCTCAGGCCCTCAGACCGAAATATCGATCGGGAGCGGCCTTAAAATGGGTCAGTGCCTGATACGCCTGATGTCAATCCTTCATTGGCATATGACGTAAGGTTGACCGCTGGCTCGATCTGCTGGAGGTCCACCGCCAACGGGATGCCGAAGGCCTTGTGGAACGCCCTTCCGTCCGCCTCGACCCCCCAACACTCCAGCTGACATTCCTTCTGTGAGCTGATTAGCAATACTGGTCCGTCATGCCCGCCCTTGAAACCCGCGAAATCGATAAGCCCCATGTGGCTCCGGTCCAGGCTCTCGGCTATCCTGAGGAGCGATGATAGGATGACGATGGACCTCTGTGCATGGGGGTCCAAGCCCCTCATCTCGGGATCGCTGCGGCTAGGTGTCTTCTTGCGATGGAACCTTGCGATGCCAGCAATAATGGCGACCTCCCTTTGGTCGAAACCGAGCAGCTCGGAGTTGGAGATGATGTAATAGGAGTGACGATGGTGGTTGTTGAATGAGATGAAATCGCCGATGTCGTGAAGCATAGCCGCATGATAGAGGGTTTCCCGTTCCATGTCGCCCAGCCCGTGCAACTTCGCCTCACGGGCTGAATCGAACAGGCCCATGGCCAACCTCTGGACCGTCCTGGCATGCCGTTCATCCACATCACAGCTCCGGGCCAGCTGAAGGACGCTTCGCTCCCTAATGTTGATGCTCGAGGAGTCCACCGTAAGTCCGATCCTCGCCAAATACTCCATGAGGAGCCCGTCGCGCAGCCCCCTGTCGCTCACGGAGACCCTGTCGATGTCCAGCTCGTCCATGATGGTCTCGAGCGTAGCAGCGCCTCCGACGATGATGTCGGCCCGTTCGGGATTGATCCCGGGCACTCGTCTCCTTTCCTCGAGGTCGAGGGAGCGGAGGTGGGCGGCGACCTTGTGGAGATGGGAACGGCTCAGGGAGAGCCGTCCATCCTCATCGAGTCCGTACATGCGTGCCGCTATCTGAGCCAGGTTGTTGGCCGTGCCGGACGATGCGACCACCTGCTGGATATCATGATCGGCCACCTCATTCTTGGTCCGGATCATGGCGGTCCTCACGTGGTTGCACATGTGTTCGTACGTCTTTTCTGGGACCGGACCGATATGTTCCTCCGGAAGGAAGAGGGTCGTCATTCGCAGGGCGCCCAACTTCAGGCTGTCCAGATAGTGATATCTGTTCTGGTCCCCGATGACGATCTCACAGCTGCCTCCTCCGATGTCGATGAAAAGCGTCTCCCTGTCCCCAAGGTTGAGACCACTTGAGACACCGAGGTAGATCAATCTAGCCTCTTCCTTGCCAGATATCACGTTCAGTTCGATGCGCGCTACCGCCCGAATGCGGTCAAGCAGCTCCTGTTGGTTCCGAGCCTCCCTGGCGGCAGATGTGGCCACGGCGATTATGTCCTCCGCTCCGAAGTTATGGGATAGCTCGGCGAACTTCCTGCAAACGACCAAGGTCCTCTCTATCGCCAAGGGCCTGAGCAACTTCCGATTGAACTCGCCCTCGCCTAATCGTACCACCTCCTTCTCCTGCCTTAAAACAGTGTACGATCGATTGGCATTGATGCGGACGATGAGCAGCCTGGCTGAGTTCGTGCCGACATCGATGAACCCCACCACCCTTTCCTTCCCATCCCATTTTTCGCTCATGGTACCATGGATGTCCTGTCCCATCTTGGCCGGGCCCCTCCCAAAGAACGGTCCGCAAAGCCTATTGAACGAGCCCTGCCCGGCCGATATGAGGGAGGAGGTCCCCGAACCTCACGTATTAAGATATGTATCTAGAATAAAAATAGCCAGAGGTTTAATTGTATCTTATATACAACATTGATTGAAAGGTGAATCAGTACTATTGTCGTCGCCTCTTTCGGCCCGAAAGATGCAGGGGATCATGCCCAGAACAGAGGTCGCTTTTCGCCCACGAAAAGGGATTATTCCAGATGGGTGAAGATCCTCCCCTAGGACCTTTCCCAAAGGAATTCCTCAATGCGAAAGACTGGTCCAAGCGAGTCGTAGAGCCGGTTGGAGTGATCAGGGGGCGGTGCTGAACCGATATGGACGTCCCTGATCCCTGCCTTGGCCAACCGCCTGAAGCATTCTCTGAGGCAGTTTTTGGCCAAGCCCATCTTCTGGAGATCGGGGATGGTGCCGATGGGGTCGATCTCGGCATAGCCTCCGACGCTGTCTATCCTAACGTCAGCGAAGCTGGCCACCCGATTGTCAGGGGAGATCACGCAGATGTTCCAACCGTGCGAGTATCCCGGTGCCTTCACCTTCGAGCTGAACCAGGTGCGGTCGAGCATGTCCCGGCGGAAGGAGGTGCGTACGGCCTCGATGTAACTGTCCTCATCTCCGAACTCAGCCAGTGACATGATGCGGAATCCGGGGGGCAATTGGGGCTCCCTTGCAGAAAGGAATGAATCGTACTTACGGACCACCCCGGCGGTCTCAGTGCGTCGATATCCTCGTGCGATTAGGAGAGACTGTCGCCAGGCGTCCACCTCGAATGCGGCCACCTGGACCTTCTCCCTGTCCTTTCCCCAGCACTCCTCATTCCAACGCAGCATGTCCGCCTCCACTCCTCGATGGTGGGGATGGACCTGGAGGAACACCAGGTCGCCATATTCGGCAACGGAGAACCCGACCAGCTCCTGCCCTTGGTCCCACAGGCGCACGTTTCGGGCGAAAAACCCCGGGTCGGTCTTAGCCCGGATGGAGTTGCCACCGAACCTCCAGTCGCCCATGCGGTTAAGCGACCAATTGTGCAGCCATCCGTTCAACGGATAGGTGGTGCTAAGGAAGTCCAATAGTTCAGAGAGCCCGGCCTCGTTGTCGGAGTAATCCCTCTCGACATAACCCGTCACGATCGTCCCCCTCAGAAGTCTATGCTGACCGCCTTCTCGGCCACTGGTTTCGCTGAATCTAGCGAGGCGTGCACAGCAGCGCACATGCTCTCCCGCCGAAGCAGTCTATCAGCATACTGCATGACCTGCTCCGTTGTGACCGATTCCACTCGCTGGATGACCTCGTCCACCGTTCGCACCCTCCCGGTCTCCATGTATGCGAACACCATGGCCTTCATATCGTCCCTGGGCTGCCCCACGGTCCTCAATATCGCTCCTTTGATGATACGCTTCGCCCGCTCTATCTCGCCCGGTCGCAGACCATCCGCCTTGAACATGCGCAGTTCCTCCGCGAACAGCTCCAGCACCCTCTCCGCCCTCTCACTGGTAGTGGAGAAGTACGTGTCCACCGTGCCACAGTCCACATATGGTATTGGGGATGTGCTGATCGAATAGACCAGCCCCTCCTCCTCGCGTATGCGGTGGTTCAGCCTCGAGCTCGAGCCGCCGCTTAGAATGGTGCACAGCACGTCCTGAACCGACGTCAGCTCGTTGCTCGCATCCAGGCCGGGGAGGCCTATGCCGACGTAGGTGTGGTCCCCGTTGCGAGGATAGATGTCGATAGTGGAAAGGTGTTTCGGGGGGGTTCGGCCGTCCGGTCTGGAACCGACGATCTCGTTGTCGAAACAGCGTGAGGCCCAGGCCAGGATGTCGTCCCCATTCACGTTGCCAGCGACCACCACGGCCACGTTCGGAGGGCGGTAATGATCACGGTGATATTGCAGAAGGGCCTCCTTGCTGAACGAGTCCACCGTGACCTCCGAGCCGAGAATGGGCAGGGCCAGGGGGTGCTCTCCAAAGTGCGAGCGCATGAGCAGACGACGGATGTACATGTCGGGGTCGTTGATGACGTTGTTCAGCTCCTGTTTGATCACACCCCGTTCCAGCTCGATGTGCTCCTCGGCCATGAGCGGGTTCTTGAAGAGGTCCTCCAGCAATTTCTGCCCGGTCTCCAAGGTCTCGTCCATGGTGAGCGAGTAGTAGGCGGTCATCTCGTGGGTGGTGAAGGCGTTGAGGTACCCGCCCGCCTCCTCGATGGTCTCGTTCACCTCCTTGTAGCTGCGGCTGGTGGTGCCTTTGAAGAGCATATGCTCCAGGAAATGCGATATGCCCCCGTCCTCAATCGGTTCGTCGCGGGATCCAGTGCCTACACAGATGGCGGTGGCGACGGAACGAGCATGGGGAAGGACCTCGATTATAACCGGGATGCCTCCCGGGGTTCTGTAGGTGTTGAGGAGCTGAACAGTCACGGATATGTGAAAGCTGCTTCGGGTAATTTAATTTGCCTGATTATATGACCTGGGATGACAGAAATCGTGCTGACCGTCCATGTTGAACATCATCTAGGCGATGAGGAATAAATGTCAGAGCGAACCCAAAACCAGGATCCCGAGGACGACGATCGCCATTATGGCCATGAACCAATAGAGGATCGGTCTTTCGAATCCGTACATCGAGCGCCTGTTTGTCCGCCCTCGCTTAATAAAGATGGGTAAGGAGAGTTCGGACTCTATATTTTCTATATATTTTCACTGCGAAATGGCGGGCTCCAACGTTCGCGCGTCCGTTGCCGCCCTCCTCGAGGTGCTAAGCACCTGAAGCGCCGAGATCGAACTGAGGGCCCCCGCCACTAGGAATACCACGACATTGATGGGATAAGGGACGAGCAGGCCGATGATGATGAGCGCCAGCCTCTCGGGGCGACTGAACCGGGCGACGTCAGACCTCAGACCCATGCGATGCACCAGGACCCTCGCCATAAGCAGTGCCATGGATCCCGCTACCACGAGGAGAGCGGAGATGGGGCTTCCGCCCACCACTGCACCAGCGATGAAGGCTAGTTCGGACAATCGGTCGCAGACGCTGTCGAGATATCGCCCGAATTCCGTGCATCCCCCGGTGGCCCGGGCCAAGGACCCGTCCAAGGCGTCCAGGCAGGCGCCGATGAAGAAAAGGGCGATGCCGATGTGCAAATGGCCAAAGGCGGCGAACCCCCCGGCGATCAGGGAAAGGATGAGACCGGAGACCGTGACCAGGTTAGGGGTGACCTGGGCCTTCGCCAAAACGGATGTGAGGGGTAGGATGGCCCTGTCCTTCCCTGGCTTATACCGGTAGATTAGGCTCATGCCCACCTGACCCTATGCCAAAATCGCATCTACCATCTGGGCGCAGTCCTCCTCCACGTTGACGGTAAGGATCAAACGCACCACCGGGTCGGGATGGGGCGGGGCGTCCTTCGTCAGAGAGGCGACCTGATCGCCCAACGAGTCGTATGCCTTCTCATCATGCTCGGAGCCTCCAGTGGTGGAGAAGACACCCAAGCGCAGGCCATCGTGCCATTCCATGTCCCCCAGATATGCATCGACGGAGCTGCTCACCCTCCCACCGTACATAGGACCCCCGGCGATCAAAACGTCATAGTCGCTGATGTCGGAAGCGGCATCGCTCCTGACCCCCGCCAGCTTGACCAGGTACCCCTGGGATTGGAGCGCCTGGGCCATCTCCTTGGCCGCTTGCTCCGCCTGTCCAGACAGCCCGGGGGAATAGACGACCATGGCCTTGCCCACCGGCGTTCCCTCCGGTTGCAGGGTCTCGCTCCCAGTGGCGGTATAGCTCATCAGGTCCAACAACGCCACCGCCAGGAAGAGGACGATCAATAAGGCCGCCACAGCGACCACCGCCAATACAATCTTCTTCTTTCGGTCCATGGGACTTCTTCCTGACAGTCCCGGACCTAAATATTAAAACTATGTCCATGCAGATTATCGAAAATCAATACAGGTCATTGTACACCATGTTGGTCATATGGTCGGCCAGCCTCGCCTTGTCCTGGCGGTCCATGGCATTGATGTCCCTTCCCATGTAGGCAAGGAATCGGCTAAGACGGTCCAATGCATAGTGGCCCGGGTGAAGGATTTCGAGGCGTACCTGTTCCATTTCAGAACCCTCCGTTCATCTAATAACCAGGGGAAGTTGCACCTTCCTTGTGGAAACATTAAATGTTAGAAGCATTTTCTTGAGCTCGTTCATTTCAACAGTGTCAGGGAAGCATGGTCATGAAAGCCGACGACGGACCGATCAAGAACGCCACCTTGTGCGAGCTGGCCCTCAGGGGCGGAGAGATAGCATGCAAGCTGGCCCGTAAGAGCCTTGAAGGAGCGTTGGCCAGGCATGGCGAGGCGGGAACGGTGGAATACCCGGACACGGCCTACGAGCTTCCCGTTGTCTTCGGTTGGGACGGAGCAGAGGTCAGGACCCTGTCCGACCTGGGACCGGTCCTGGCCCGAGCCGATGGAAAATTGGACGGGGCGGGATTGGATGGGGCGCTCGCCGCTGGTGATGCGTTGATGGTCTCGGCCGAGATAATCGAGGCCTTGAAGTATGCCGAGGTCCCCAGGCCCTACGAGGGCACCGATTATTGCGGCTTCATCCCTGACCGTGTGCTGCGATCGTTGGGTCTGGCGCTGGTGGACGACACGATCCCTGGTGTGGCGGTGCTGCTGGGGCAGGCCGCCGACGTGGACTCGCTGGTGAGGCTGGTACGGGACTTGCAGGCGAAGGGGCTGCTCATAATCGCCGCCGGAGGGGTCATAGAGCAGCTCAAAGGGAAGGGCGTCCGAATGGGGCTGGACCTCATGCTATACCCGGTCGGGCATGGCACCCAGGTGGTCCACGCCTTGAACTTCGCGGTCAGAGCGGCCCTGTCCTTCGGGGCAGTGCAAAGAGGCGATAGGGACCGATTGCAGGCCTTCCTCGCCAAACGTCTCAAGGCGTTCGTGCTGCACTTCGGGCCTATCGACGAGATCACCGCCGGAGCGGCCTTCGCCGCCCTGCTCCACGGCATCCCCATCGTCACCGACCAGGATGTGGAGGGTGTGCCGGACAAGCTCGTCTCCCAACCTGAGCCGTCCCGAATGCTGCAGACCGCCTTCGAGCTTAGGGACATCAAGGTCAAAGCGTCCAAGGTGGACGTTCCAGTGGCCTTCGGTCCCGCCTTTGAGGGGGAGACCGTGCGTCGTCCGGAAACCTACATCGAGGCAGGAGGCGCGGCCAAGACCATGGCCTATGAGCTGTTGCGCGCCAGGGGCGAGGACGATGTGGAGGACGGAAGGATCACTGTCGTAGGCAAGGACCTGGACGAGTTCCCGGAAGGGAGCGTGACGCCGATCGCCGTACTGGTGGACGTCTTCGGGAAGAAGATGCTGGAGGACTTTGAGACCGTCTTGGAACGGCGCATCCACCTATACCTGAACTTCGCCGAAGGCCTATGGCACACTGGGCAGCGCAATATCATCTGGATACGCATCAGCAAGAACGCCTTCCGCTCCGGTTTCCGGTTCCACCATATCGGCGAGATACTGGTCACGAAGATGAAAGAGGAGTTCGGCAACATAGTGTCCCGCGTTCAGGTCACCATCATCACTGACGCCCAGGAGATGAGGCGCCATCTCCCCGAGGCCTTGGAGGTCTACGCCAAGCGCGACCACCGCCTGGAGGACCTGACCGACGAGGCAGTCGACACATACTATTCTTGCCTCATGTGCCAATCGTTCGCGCCCGACCACGTCTGCGTCATCACCCCGGAGCGCCTAGGCCTATGCGGGGCGATCAACTGGCTGGACGCGAGGACCGGCAAGGAGATCGTGCCGTCGGGACCGAACCAGCCCATTCCGAAACGGGCCACGATCGATCTGGCCAAGGGGCAATGGGAGGGCGTCAACGCCACCATCTTGGAGCTCACCAGGGGTAAGATCGAGCGGTTCAATGCCTATTCGCTCATGGAGGACCCCATGACCTCCTGCGGCTGCTTCGAGTGCATAGTGGCCATGACCGCGGACGTCCAGGCCGTCATCGTGGTCAACCGCGAGCACCAGGGGATGACCCCGGTGGGAATGAAGTTCTCCACCCTGGCCGGCAGCATCGGAGGGGGACGCCAGACACCGGGCTTCATCGGTGTGGGGCGCAAGTATCTTACCAGTAAGAAGTTCATCTCTGCCGAAGGCGGGTTCCTGCGCATCGCCTGGATGCCGAAGGAGCTCAAAGAGGCCATGCGCAAGGAGCTGGAACGCCGGGCGGAGGAGCTGGGCGAGAAGGGCTTCGTGGACAAGATCGCCGATGAGACGATCACCACGGACGCCCAAGGTCTCATGGACTGGATGGTCAAGGTGGACCATCCTGCACTGAGGATGCCCCCGTTATTGTCATGATCTAAAGAGTGATCGTATGGTGGAAGTACCGATTTCTAAGGACAAGTGGGGCGGCAAGGTCGGGGCCGTCGAGCTGGGAGCGGACGCGGCTAGCGGAGGCACCAGGGACCAGTTGGAGGTGGGCGGGCAGGGTTGCATGCCGTTCCTGGAGTTCGAGGGTTGCGCCCTGAACCGACCGCTCATCGCCGGCGAGGTGCTGGACGATGCGAGCGAGCTTCACCATGCGGTCAAGGCTCAGTTCGGCGACGCTGTCAAGGACCCAGCGCTCTGGGCCAAGGCTTGGATCGATAAGGGCGCCGACCTCATCTGCCTGCGCCTGGTGTCGACCAACCCAGAGGAGAGGGACGCCACGCCCGAGGAGGCCGCGGCCACCGTCAAGAAGGTACTGGAAGCCACCAAGGCCCCATTGATAGTCTACGGTTGCGGCCAGGAGGAGAAGGACGCTAAGGTCTTGGAAGCGGTCAGCAACATCTCCGCGAGGGAGCGTCTGCTGCTGGGCCAGGCGGAGGAGGGGGCCTACAAGTCCACCGCCGCCGCGGCCATGGCCAACGAGCACGCCATAATCGCCTTTTCCAACTTGGACATAAACCTGGCCAAGCAGATCGTCATCCTGCTCACCGATTACGGCGTTAAGAAGGACAATATCATCATAGACCCGCTCATGGCCCCTCTGGGCATGGGCCTAGAATATTCCTATTCCGTCAACGAACGCATTCGCCTGGCGGCGTTGGCCGGCGACACCATGCTCCAAGTCCCCATGCTGTGCGATTGCACCGAGGCCTGGAAGTGCCGCGAGGCCACCGACGAGAACCCGACCTGGGGCGACGCGACCGTCCGGGGCACATGGTGGGAGGCGACCACGGCCATCGCCGCGCTGCTCTCCGGAGCGGACATACTGATTTTGCGCAGTCCGGCAGCGATGTATGTGGTGCGAGAGGCCCTGGATGGCCTGAGGGGAGGGAACTAGGATGCCCACCGCCATCGAGATCTTCAAGTACCTCCCTAAGAAGAACTGTGGGGAGTGCAAGCACCCCACCTGCCTGGCCTTCGCCATGGCGCTGGCCAACAACAAGGCCAAGGTGGAGGACTGCCCCTACATCTCGGAGGAGGGCAAGCGCGCCCTTGCCGCATCCTCCGCGCCGCCGATCCGTCTGGTCAAGGTCGGTTCCGGCCGTCACGCCTTCGAGATAGGTGACGAGACGGAGCTCTACCGTCATGAGAAGAAGTTCTTCCACCCCACCCGCTATTGCGTCATCCTTAACGACGATATCGCGGACCAGGAGCTGGAGGAGCGCACCCTGGCAGTCAACCGCACCAAGTTCGAGCGTGTGGGTCAGATCATGGCGGCGGACATGGTCGCCGTTAGGCATGTCTCTGGCGACGCCCAACGCTTCGCCCGCGCTGTCTCCGTCGTGGCGGAGAGCACTGACCTGCCCCTGCTGCTCATGTCCAAGGACGTTCCGGCGCTTGAAGCCGCTGCTGGGCAGATCTCTGCCAAGCTTCCGTTGCTCAATGCGGCCGACAAGGACAACTGGGCACTTATGGCCACCCTGGCGAAGCGGCTGAAGTGCCCGCTGGTGGTCCGCGAGGACCGCGGCCTGAACGAACTGGCGGACCTAGTGGCCCAGGTCAAGGGAGCCGGGGTGGATGACATCGTGCTCGACTTCGGGGCGTCGACCTTGAAGGAGCTGATGGAGCGCTCCACCATGGTCCGCAAGGTATCGGTGAAGCGCACCTTCCGCGGCCTCGGCTATCCAGTGCTGGTTCTGGCGCTAGGTCCTCAGGCCATGCTCATGGCCACCCTGGCCACTATGAAGTACGGGTCCATCGTGGCTCTGGAGGAGTTGCGACCGGAGCAGGCCTTGCCCCTGTTCGTGCTCAGGCAGAACATCTACACCGACCCCCAGGTCCCGATCCAGGTCAAGCCAGACCTCTATCCGGTGAACAACCCGGGCGAAGGCGCTCCGGTCCTGTTCACCACCAACTTCTCCCTCACTTACTTCACCGTGCTGGCGGACATCGAGAAGAGCAAGGTGCCGGTCTGGCTGCAGGTGGTGGACACGGAAGGGTTGTCCGTCCTGACCGCCTTCGCGGCGGGTAAGTTGAGCGCGGAGCATGTGCAGAAGGCGCTGGAGAAGAGCGGTGCCAAGTCCCGCTCCAAGGCCGGAACGCTGATCATACCAGGCATGGTGGCGAGGCTGGCCCCGAAGCTGGGAGAGGTGACGGGCATGAAGGTGCTCGTCGGTCCGAAGGAGTCCTCCGGGCTACCTAAGTTCCTCAAAGGCCTGTGAGCTCACTTCTTGGCCTTCTCCACCTTCTTCCTCTGCTCGTGTAGGGGATCAAGGCGCTTAATACGGCTGGCATGCTCCACCTTGGTCAAGTATCGAGCGCTCCAGGCCCAGAGGTCCCATTTGCTGTACTTCTTCCTAATGTTAGGGGGGCGGGCGAACTTGGGCTTGATGTGGAACAGGCGCATCAGGAAGAACTTGAAGCGACTGAGCCTCCCGGTGTACTCTGCGTAGATGGATATCAGATTGAACTCGATCGCCACCAAAGAGAGGATGAGCAGCATCTGGCCCATCATCTCCTCGAAATAGAACTCGCCCAGGAGGATGAGCACCATGAAGGTTATGTTGACGCTGCGCACGAAATAACGCACGCTCAGCCCGGGGGCGTTGAACACCTCGACGAAGCGCAGGAGGCCGTAGGTGATGGTGAGGATGGCGGTGACACCGACCAAAATAAAGGTGGTGGTGCTGGGCTCGTTGGTGAAGACCTCGATGAGGCTGCGCACGGCTATGAACGCCAGTAGAATGGCGAAGAACGTGCCATGCCTAGATTCCTTGGTGGGAATCAACAATCTCTTTAGGTCCATCCCATCCCGACGTCATACATATGTCAGACAGACGATTTTAATCTTACGCAGCTGCCTAAACTTTGGTCGGTTCACCTGAAGCTGTCAGACATAACCTTGACCCTGACGTATAGAGGCGAGTCGTTACCGAGCCCCGTCAGCGGCGCGCCTTCCATGGCCATCCTCGTCACCTCGGCGTCCTCGGGAAGGAACAACACATCGTTGACCGGCATCGCCCTGGCCAGATCTTCCAGATTGGAAGGGGCGGGGATGGGGGACCGGTTCACGACAAGGATGCGACGCCGTATCTCTATTCCCATCTCATCGGCCAACCTAAGGATGCGGGCGGCCGTTTCTAGTCCCACCTTGGTCGCGTCCGAGACCACCACCAGGACGTCCATGCGTTTGGTCGTCCGCCTGGACAGGTGCTCCATGCCCGCCTCGTTGTCTATGACCACATAGGGGTACTTGTCGATGGCCTCGTCGATGAAAGTGCGCAGCACGTTGTTGATGTAGCAATAGCAGCCAGGACCTTCTGAGCGTCCCATGGTGAGAAGGTCGAACCCCTCCCCCTCGGTCTTGGCTAGCTCCAGTTGGTATCGGACCATCTCATGTTTGCTCCCGGGAGGCAGCTCGTCCGCGTTCTTGAGCAGGTCCTCTCGCAAGCCACCGATAGTGCTCTCCACTTTTACCGCAAGGCGCTCCCCCAGGTTGGAGTTGGGGTCGGCGTCGATGGCCAGAACCAACTCCCCGCTCCTCTTGGCCAGTATGGAAACGATGAGCGAAGAGATGGTGGTCTTCCCCACCCCTCCCTTGCCGGCGACCGCCACTATGTAGGTCATGTCAGACCTCCAATCGGTGCTTGGTCCGGACCGCTTGCGAGAGCTGGTTCAGGAGATGCAAGGCCAGCGCGGTCCCCTCCTCGTCCAGCCCGCCCAACCCGCATTGGGGCGTCAGGAGCGATTGCCTAAGGATCGTGCTTCGGTCCAAGCCCTTGGCCACCAGGTCCTCCACCCCCTTCTCGAAACGGCCCAGGAGCGAATGGACGTTCTCCTCGGCCAATTTGATGTCCATGTTGGGCACGATGCCCCATGACAATATCCCGCCCCGATCGAGGAAGGCCTTGAGCTCCTTGGGGTAAAGGACGATCGAGAAGGCGTAGGAATAGGCATCGAAGGAGAGCAGGTCGATGTCGGTGGAGAGCACCATGGGCCAGTCGGTGTTGCCACAGCAGTGGATGCCTTTGACGCAGCTCAGACCTTGCAACACCTCGTCGATCCAATCCACCACCTTGTCCGGCCCGATGGGGGCGAAAGGCGTGCCCACCAAAGAAAGCGATGGCTCGTCTAGGAACAGTATCACGTTATTGGCGCGTTCGCGCAGCTCCCTCTCCTGCCAGCGGGCGCACATGTTCAGATTCTTGCGGATGATCTCTCCGTAAGTCTCGTCGTAGAGGGCGGACTTGCCGTTCTGGTCGAACACCTGCAGCCCGCAGCTGATGGGGCCGGTCACCTGTCCCTTGATGGCTTTGACCTTAGGCATCGGCCGGGTCAGGACCTCGTAAAGGCCACGGAAACCCTCCAGCGGATATTTGAAGAAGTCCAGGTCCTCGCTCAGCACGGCTGTGTAGAACGCCTCCGGATCATAACGCTCCAGATCCACGGTGATCCGCTTGGCATCCTCGTCAATGATTATGCCAGGAAGGTGCGTGGAGTATTGCGCGTACATGTTCTCAAGGAAGCGCAGTTCCGGAAGCTGAGGCCAGTATGGCACCTCCCTCAGTTGGGAAAGGACCAGGTCCACCGCCTGGGCTGGGTCGGTGTGAGGCAACGATCCGATGCAGGTGGGGGCACAGTTCCAGTCCATGTTGGTCGATTCCCCTATTGATTAAATACCTTTTCTCAAGAAGACCTTTCCCTTCTCTAGCCCTTCCCTTTCCCATATTTAACACTGGGGAACCGGGACGTGTCAGTGTGTGGCAGGAACAGGGATGATGTGAAATGATCGAAAAAGGCCTGTTTGGTGGTCAGCTCCAGGTAGGTCATGGTCTTGTAGACCTCCTTCGCCTCCTCCCTCGCCTCCCTGGACAGCAGTGCCATCCTCGCCCCGCCCAACGCCGCGTTCCCCAGGAACTCGAAGCGCTCGCGGGGCAGGTCCGGCAATAGACCGATGTTGATGGCCTTGGCCACGTCGATATAGTTTCCGAAGCCTCCGGCGACGTATACCTTTTTCAGGTCCTCGAACTTCATATTAACGCTGTCTAGCAGCATGTCGCATGACGCGTACAGGGCGGCCTTGGTACGTATGATGTTGGCGATGTCGTCGTCGTTTATGACTATGTCCCGGGCCGCTGCGGTCGGGGTGGCGTTCCACATTCCGGACTTGGCCTTCATGGCCAGACTGAGGGTCATGGCCTTGGTGTCCTTCGCTGAAACGACCACGAACTCCCTGCCGCCATCGTACGGCCTCACCAGGTCCGACCCGATGTCTTGGATGCGGCCTTTCTTGTCGATGATGCCTCGCTTGAACATCTCAGAGACCAGGTCGATGAGCCCTGAGCCGCAGATGCCACGGGGCTTGTCTCCACGTATGGTCTGGTAGCTCACCTTGTAATCCTTGTCGATGCTGACCTTCTCAATGGCCCCGGTCATGGCCCGCATCCCCGAGGCGACCTCGCCGCCCTCGAAGGCTGGACCGGCGGAGCAGGAACAGGCGACCGTCCAATCCTTATTGCCAAGGACCACCTCTCCGTTGGTGCCGACATCGATGAGCAAAGATGTTCCTTCGTGGTGGCGCATGCCGCTGGCCACCACATCGGCCACGATGTCTCCGCCCACATAGCTGGCCCTTCCCGGGACAATATAGACCGGCGCCTCTGGATGTATCTTCATGCCCAGCTCCCTGGCCCGGTAGGTGGAGGGGAAGTTGGTGACGGAGATATAGGGATCGTAGCGGATCTGTTTGGGATGGAGGCCGAGAAGGATGTGGATCATCGTGGTGTTGCCCGCAATGGCCATGGCGGAGACCTCCTCCCGGCATACCTTCTTGCCGGTGGCGGTGCAGATATCGGACAGCACCACAACTTGTGATATCAGGTAGTCGATGCTCTCCTGGATGAGCTGCTGCAGGCGCTTCAGGCCACCGTCCTCGGCGAAGGCGATGCGGGCCAGGATGTCCTCCCCGCACATGATCTGCT
>JACXTP010000114.1 GCA_016919625.1 Methanomassiliicoccaceae archaeon | reverse complement strand
GCGCCGGACCGGATCGCCCCCCAACGGGGATCGGGACTAGGATCACATTTTGTCTCATACGCTTGTCCACATCCCTCTCTAGCAGCATCCAATCGCCATTCTCTTTCAGGACCGAGGCGAACTCCTCCGGGGTGCCAGCCGCCTTGACCTGGGCCCAGGCGGTGTCGCTGATCCGCCCATAATAGACCTTGGTGGCGGCCTGGTCGAACCCACTCATCTTCTCAGATGTGGCCTTGATCAGGTTGATCAATGTCTGCCTCAACTTGTTCCGATTGACAAGACCATCCGCTTGGATGGCCTCGATATAGTTACGCTCGTACGGCCGCTCCACCTCTGTGGAAAGCACCTGCAGGCGCATGGGCTCCGTCTCAGAGATCACACGCACTTTGTCCTTCTTCATCAGTGAGAAGAGGATCATGGTGGCCACCATTTCGATGGGCCGCTCAAGCACCACCGCCGCCTCCACCGCCGTGAGGTCCCGCCTGGGACCGGCCCCTACCCGGTTCAGTTTCGGTTCGAAGTAGTCGACCGCCCTCTTCCTGGTCGCCCTTATGCCCAAGGCCAAGGGCAGGAAGAAGAACAGGCCGAAGAATAGTATTGGGAGAATCAGGAACAACCAATCGATCGCGGCGGTCCATGGGTCTTCCACGGGAGGTTGTGGCGGCATGAACCAAACGTCCACGTACTGCTCCGGGAAACCGATCCCAATATCGTACTGACCTTGAGACTGGGCCGAGGGGTCGACGTTCACATCTGTCCATGAGGCCACAAGCAGGCCGGTAGAATTGTCCAGGAATAGATCGTCATAGGGGTTGCTTTCAAGGAACAACGCTTGTGATTCGTTCGTGAAGCCCTGGGGGAACATCATCCTCGATTCCAGGAGGGCGGTGGTGCCGACCTGATAGTTCGGATCGAACCACGTGGGACGGAAGCTCACACCCACGGTGTCGTTCACCTTCTCGTTCAGGTAGACCATCTGCGGGTTGTTGATGTGGAAGAAGAGTTCGAAGGCCCCAGCACTGCTTATGGCCTCGGTCAGGACATTTGAGAACTGCACCGCCACCCCGATGTCGATGAACGGTGAGGGCTCCCAATAGAACTGATTCGTAGGTACCGAGGTACCTCCGACCTTCACATCTGCGTTGGCACTGCCCAGGTCATATTGGTCATTGGGCAGTCCCACATCCACCCCGTCCAGGAACCCTACGTTAGTGAAATGGAAGTAATAGTCGATGTCGATGCTGCCGTCCTTGAGCACAGTGACATTTACCCGCTCCTCGGTCAATGAGAAGGAGTAGTCCTCCCCCACCACCTTGCCGACCGGCCGCAGGTCGAATGATGCCATCATGGCTAGGGTCACCAGGAACGCCACCGCTAGGATGGCGACCATGCTGGAACACCTCGGGCCCTTTTCCCTCACCATTTGGGGGCCTCCTCGAACGATGAGACCGTTCCGCAATAGGGACAGGTCACCAGCACCGCGCCCTCCACCAACTTCAGGTCCTTGTCCGAGAGCGGAGCGCCGCAGTTCTTGCAGGTCATCGCTTTCTGGTTTAGCTGGCCTGAGCCCCCCATCTGCACATTTACGGTCTGTTGCACCACCTGGGGCTGGGAGGCTTTCACCTTGTCTGTTCGGTAAATGTAATAGATCAGGATCAGCGCGATGGCGATGATGATAAGGCCAGTGACGGTGTTCTCCGTACCTCCAGCGATCACGAAGATGGAACCGAAGACGATCATCACGACCGCCAAGAACAGTACCAGACCCATAACGATCTTGTTCGTAGGACCAACCCCCCCATAGCATACATTCCCCCGCTCATAGATAGTTTCCTTATCTGAGACGAACCTGACCGAGTCCCGAACCCAAAGACCATCAAAATAATCCCTCTGAACGCCTATTCATCTTCATGTCCACGGAAAAGAAGAGCACTTGGCCCAAGAACTCGACCGAGACCGAGGTGCTATTGGCTCGACACGTCTCCGTTTTCGAGGCCGACCATAAGGTGATGTTCGGGGCGCCCTGCTATTTCGTAAATGGCAATATGTTCGCCGGGGCCTTTTCCGATAGGCTCTTCGCGCGTTTCTCAGAGAAGGACCGGGACCAATTGACCGAAGAAGGCCTGGGAGAGGATTTCGTTCCAAAACCAGGTAGGAGGATGAAGGAATACCGCATCTTCACTGCCAAGGCGGTCGGCGACCCCTCCGTCCTTGACCATTGGTTGAGGCGGTCCTACGTCCATGTTCGTTCCCTTCCCCCTAAGGAAGAGAAGCCCCGTCATTAGGTTCCCTAGGCCATCTATATTAGGAGACATCCCGATTCGAGTCCATGGCTCCCAATACGAGGGCGATCTTTCAGAAAGTGATCATCCCTGCCACCCCCCATGAGGTCTATGAGGTCTTTATGGACCCGGATATGCACGCGGACTTCACCGGCGACAGGGCAAGTGGTAGCAACAAGGTCGGAGGCACCTTCCATGCCGCTGATGGTTACATCACGGCCAAGAACATGGAGCTGGTCAAGGGCGAGAAGATAGTTCAAGAGTGGAGGACCTCCGAATGGCCGGCGAAGGCCAAGCCTTCTGTGCTTACGCTCACCCTCCAACCCGTCCCCGAGGGCACGGAGCTGACCATGGTCCACTCCGAGGTGCCGATAGAGCAGGCGGACGACTATGAACTGGGATGGACGGAATATTACTGGGACCCGATGGTGCGCTATTTCGAGAAAAGGCACAAGCCATACGGCAAGGGTCGTAAGAAAAAGGAAAAGGAGTAGCCTTTTCTATCGCAGAGAATCGACCGACACCTATATGGTGTGGTTGCATTAATCAATACAAAAATGGTGAGATATATGCTTGCGGACATGGATAGGCCGTTCAATCTGAAATGGTGATAAATTGGCCGAGATAACGGTGGACTGTAAGGGGCAGACCTGCCCGGTACCTTTGGTAGAGGCGCGAAAAGCCATCCGCAAGGCCAAGCCAGGCGATGTCATCGTGATCACGGGCACCCACCCCGCATCCAAAAAGGAGATCCCGATGGCGGCCGAAGCGGCCCAGGTCGAGGTTCTGGAAGTGAAACAGGATGGAGAGGTCTGGACCATCAAGTTGAGGCGGTGATCAAATGGCGAACAGGACCACCATCATAGTGCACAGCGGGGACATGGACAAGCTGTACTCCGCCCTGATAGTCGGCAACGGATCCTTGGCAATGGGCATGGAGTGCAACCTATTCTTCACCTTCTGGGGATTGCAACGTCTCAAGAAAGGGGGTCTGGAGAAGGGCAATCTATCCAAGATGAACATGCTCGGCCTGGGCAAGGCGATGGTTAAAAAGATGATGCGCAAGCAGAACGTGGCCTCGTTGGAGAAGCTCATGCAGGACTACAAGGAGCTGGGGGGCAGGATAATCGCTTGCGAGATGACCATGGAGATCATGCGCATAAAGAAGGAGGACCTGAGAACCGATCTCATTGACGAGTATGGAGCGGTCGGGACATATGTCCAGCAAGCAAAGGACTCGTCCATAACCCTATTCATCTGAGGTATCATATGTTCGACAAATGGACCTATCTCGACAACGCCGCCACCACCCGATTGGACGAGCGAGTGCTCGAGGCAATGAAACCGTACCTCTTCGAGACCTACGCGGTGGCCACATCGCAGTTCGGCTATTCCATGGGGATTGACGCCAGGGAGGCTTTGGATAAAGCCCGGGTGTATCTGCAGGGACGCCTCGGTGCGGCAGAGGAGGAGATCGTCTTCACCTCTGGAAGCACCGAATCCAGTAATATGGCGTTGAAAGGCGTGGCCTTGGCGTTGCAGAAGAAGAAAGGCAAGCACATTGTGGTCTCCAAGATCGAGGACTTCCCCGTGCTGAACAGCGCCAAGGCGTTGGAGATGCAGGGGTTCAGCGTCAGTTACCTGGATGTGGACAAGGAAGGCTTTATCGATCTGGAGAGGTTGAGGTCGGTCATCCGGGAGGACACTATCTTGGTGTCGGTGCAACATGCCAACCAAGAGATCGGCACGGTGCAGGACATCAAGACCATCGCCGAAATTTGTCATGACCGGAAGGTCCTGTTCCACACAGACGCCACCCATACCTTCGGCCGCATGCCGTTGGACGCGACCACGGTGCTTGCGGACCTTATAACCGTGGCCGGCCACACAATACACGGGCCCCGCAACGTCGGGGCGCTTTACATTCGCAAGGGCACGCCCATCAGCAAATGGATGGACGGAGGATACCAGGAGTTCAACCTACGCGCCGGTCTGGAGGACATACCCGGGGCCGTGGGTTTCGCCAAAGCGCTGGAGCTCATAACCCCGGAAGAGACCGAGAGGTTGGCAGCGATGCGTGACCGATGCATAGCTCGTTGCCTGAACGAGGTGCCCCACGTGACCTTGAACGGGTCCCGCACCAAGCGCACCCCCCAGAACGCCAACATTACCTTCCATTTCGTGGAGGGCGAGTCGATCACATTGCATCTGGACATGCGAGGATTCGCTGTGTCCACCGGTTCCGCCTGTTTCAGTCGCTCCCTCGAGGCAAGCCACGTCATGCTCGGCATCGGGGGCGATCATGAGAGGGCCCATGGTTCCATACGGTTCACCTTCGGCCGGTACAACAGCATGGAGGACGTGGATGGCGTGGTGGACGCCATCGCCGAAGTGGTAGGAGACCTGCGCAAGATCAGTCCATTGGGAAAGAGGTAAGAAGATGTCGAAGTTCCCTTACAGCGAAACGGTGCTGGAACATTTCAGGCACCCCCACAACGTAGGCAAGATGGAAGACCCTGACGGCGAATCGGTGGTTGGAAGCCCCGCCTGCGGGGACATGGTGGCCGTCTACATCAAAGTAAACGCCGAGACAATGGTCATCGAGAACGCCATGTTCGAATCCTATGGTTGCGCCTCGAACATCGCCACCGGTTCAATAATCACCGACCTGGCCAAGGGCAAGACCTTGGACGAGGCGAAAAAGATCGATTGGAAACAAGCTTCCGCTGCCTTGGGCGGGCTGCCGCCGATCAAAGCCCACTGTTCGGTGCTAGCGGTCGATGGTCTGAGGACGGCCATTCAGAACTACGAGGAGAAGCACGGACTGGTAAAGGAGAAGGTGCCGACCACGGTGGAGGAGATCAATAAGCGTCTCAAATATGTCTTCAACCCCTTGACCGGCCTGGACCTGGTGCGGGGGAAACTGGTCCGAGACATAACACTCGTCGATGGGCACGTCAAGATAGTGGTCGACCTGCCCCCGGACCACATATTCGCCAACAACATCCGCGAGGAGATCGACGAGAAGATCAGCCACCTCTGGGACATCAAGTCGGTCGAGATCCAGTTCATCTCCTGAGCCGGATGTGACTCCGATCGATCCGGGAAATCATGATGGAAAAGGATGAGATATTGGTCGAGGTGGGGAGACGGGTCAGCTCCATCCCATGCGTCCGTACCTATCGTTATCTCACCGAGCAGATGAGGCGGGACATAATTTTGTTGGAGAGGGAGGCGGAGCTGCAAAGCGTGGAGAACGGCATAATGCCCTTCGTCAATCGGGGAGTCTGGGCGGTGTTCGAACGCCAGTTCCAACTGGTCATCATCATGGAACCAGCATGTGAGATCCTCTCCAGTAGCAAGAGCCTGGTGACGATAGTGGACTCAGAAGGGAATATCATCGGCGAGTGGCTCAGCAAGGAAAGAAGGGAGGAGGAAAGGAAAAGGGAAGATGTCCGGATAATCGGCGATGACTTTGCTCTCTATAGGGATGTAGAGATGAACGGTCAACCCTTCTTCGTCCTCCCGGAGGTCGACTTCCCATACCTGGAAGGCCTGGAGGGAGTGAAGAATGTGACCTCAGGAAGCGTCTCTCCGCCAGCGGATCAATATGTGCGCAAGGTCATGCAATTGGAGGAACCGACATATGCCACCCACATCGCCGGCTTCGACATTGATTGATTGGGCGATTTTCAAAGAGATCAGAGCCATTGATGGATGAGTTCCATCAACCTTTGCTTTTCCTCTGCGACCCCATCGCATAGCATGTCAGCCGCGATGACGACCCCCCATCTATCCAGCTCTTCGTCTAGTCTCCCGCAGATTTTCAGGTACTCGGTGATATAGGTCCCGTGAAGGATCTTGGTAAGGTTGTCATCCACCGAGAGGGACAATAGCACCGAGGTCCTGGCAACATCCGCAAGAAAATGGCACTTGCCAACATCCTGCCAATTGAGGACAACTGGTCCATTGATGGTGAATATCACGTTCTCGGGGATGAAGTTCCAATGACACACGTTCTCTCCCTCTGGCAACCTTTTCAGAATCGCTAGGACCTTATCCTTCAGCCCCTCCTCGAGCAAAGGGCTCGATCTTATCCTCTCCTCCATCATCGACCTTTTCGAGGGCAGGTCGGAGAAAATGTGCATATGCATCTCATGATGCTCATGTGCGAACAAGGCTGCCATCTTGCTCCAGGACGCGGGGTTCCTTTGCATCCACTCCCGAAAGTCCGGACCGTAAAGGCGATCGAAAACTATCCCTATGGTCCCGTCCACTTCCACGATCTTCTGCGGATAGGCCGCTTCCATCCCTAGGTCTCGCATGGCACGGGTGAGCCTCACCTCGATCTCAGCCCTCTCCTTGGAATAGCCTGGGGAGAACTTTTTCATCATGTTGGAACCGTCGATCTGCACCCAATTGTATCGTTCCATTGCCCAACCTCCCACTGAAATGTCCGTGAAGGTAATAAAAGGGACGGAGGGCATTCCATCAGAATAGAATCGGAACCGATGAGCACTAGGAACATAATAGTTCAATCAGAACAGGTTTCCTTGATCCACAGAAGTACTAGGCTGATTAGGCCCATGATGGGGTCTTGATGCCATGAGGGCCTTCAGGTTCCTCGGGAAGATGGATCGATCCAGACCTACCTTTTTTAGTTTATGGTCCACGTTGGCACCTAAGGATTCGTCGTTGAAATCTCCCAAAAGGAAAGATGTCTCCTGCTCAGAAAATACCACCCCATCCTTGACGTCCATAAGGGCATTTTTGTTATAAGGGCACACTCTCTGGCATATCGTACATCCCACCAGGGCATTGTGCGTCTCTTTGCGGACCCAATCCGGAAAGGGATCGCCCGATGGTTTTTCATTTAGATATGTAAGACATCTCTCAGCCCTAATGAGGAACCGCTCCTCCAATATTACTTGGTTCGGACATGCCTGCAAGCACTTCCAGCATGTTTTGCATGCAGGAAGCATTTCCTTCTCTCCCCAAATGGTTTCCTTGGCCTCGATATCGGTAAAGAAGACTGTGAGGCGATGATAGCTCCCCCTTTCCGGGACATACCCGATATTGTTGCGACCATAGAGGATGACCCCAGTACGAGAAGCCAAGGTCTTAACGGGCAAATAGGCCCGTTCGTACCGCGCACTTGGGTCACACCTCCTCATGGTGGCCAACACCCTGTCGTCCACCTCCTTGGAATCGGCATAGGTGGGCGGGACCAAAGTCTCAATTGGTCTACCTTGATGATTGAAGACCACCTTGATTGGGGGAGATGGTACCGCCGCTACGATGAGGGACTTCGCATCACAAAATGTGAGGGGGGTCGTATAAGTAAAGGCAGAAAGGTCGTCGTTGTAGAATTCTCGGTTGAGCTCGCCATCACCAAGTAGTGCTTGTATGTCTTCAAGGACCGATTTCAGGACAGTGACGCTGGCAAACCGCGCCCTAATCCCTACATTTTCTAGCTCCTGAACGATCATCCCCCAACTCATGCAAATGAATATCAATTGGTGATAAGATAATTTCTCGCCCTTCGTTCTTTGAAAGTTATAAGTGCCTCATAACACCAAACCTACCTCCGAGAGAGAATTTCTTCATCATTAGAGAAATCGGCGAGAAGGCATCCGATCATGAAAAGGGACCCGAAGAAACCCAAAAAAGAGATGAGCGATCTAGTTGGAGAAAAATGGGGTCCTAAAATGGCCAAGGATCGACTTGAGACGGTGTTAGAACAAATGCCCGTGGGCATGTTCATCCTGGAGGGGCCATCGGGCAAGATCACTTACTCCAACCCTGCGGCGAGCAGGATTTTTGGAAGCGGTTTCCAGGAGAAAACGGAATCCCTTGAGGACTATCCGAAATGGATGGGTTAT
>JACXTP010000113.1 GCA_016919625.1 Methanomassiliicoccaceae archaeon | reverse complement strand
TCGGGCAGATCGGCAAGACCTCCTCTCACTCCTCTCCCTTGTCATTGTTGAGGTATTGATGGCCGCGTTGATCGTCTTTCCTTATATCCTCTTCCCAGGAGAAGTATACGCCCTGATGCTGTCCCGGGCTATCGCCATAATCATCTCCGGGGCCATCGCCTACTGGTTCGCCCGCAGACTGAACCGGCGCCATCCTTTCATCTGGGTACTGGTGTTCGCGATCCTCATGTTCGTTGTCATGACCCTCAGTTGGACATTCGGATGGTGAGTGCCCCCACCCCCTTTTAGATGCTAAGGGAAAAAGAGACCCCCATACATTCCCGGCCCATCGGATTATTCCATTTGCTCGTAGCCCTCGATCGCTGCGGGCAAGGAATCGAGGACCGTGGCCAGTCCGCTCAGGTGTAGGTTCATGGAAACGGCTCCTACCACCTCCTCCCTTTTCGCCCCGACCTTCCTGGCATGGAAGTAGACGCCACGGGGGTTCCTGTTGGCGGTCTGTATCGCTATGTTGATCAACTGCTTCATCTTCGGGTCGAGACCAGGCATCGCCCTCTGGGCATCCACCAACTCATCGAACTTCCTCGCTAGCTCCGGGCATTCCTTGAGGAACTGGTCATAGGGATTCTTGTCCATGAGGAACGATGAGGAGCTCGGTCGATAATAACTTTCACCGAACTGGTATGATATGAGTGCGGGTACCGGGATTCGAACCCGGGCTCGAAGCTTGGGAAGCTTCAGTCCTAACCACTAGACTATACCCGCATTGAGCCGCCCATGGCGCTATCCAGATAAAAAATTTTGTGGGTCCAGTGACGGTCGCGGCACCGGCTCACTTATTGACGACCTTCAGGACGTTCTCCAGCTCGGAGATGATCCTGTAGATGACGGTGCGCCCGTGCATCGGTATGTTGGGATCGTTAGCCAGGTCATCCAGCTTTCCGATGGCCCCCGCGACCTTGACATCCATAGGCTCGTTCTTCTCCAAACGGGCCTTCGCCTCGGTGGCGCCCCTTCTGATGTTACGTGGCACCGAGGTGTCCTCTGCCAGTTGGTCCAACACCTCGATGATCTGATTCAGCTTAACCTTCGGGTCGATCTCTGCCATAAGCAAACTACCTCCTTGAACATGATCACGCCTTGACCTAGAGGTCGTCGGCGTCGAACTTCTTCTCCCCTCTTTCCTTGAAGGTGGTGACCACCATCAGGGTCTTCGTGTCCTTGACCCCGGAGATCGCAGAGATCTCCTCGACCAGGAACCTTTTCAGCTGGTTATAGTTCTTGAACTTGGTCTTCACCACGATGTCCGTGTCCCCAGTGACAAGGAAAACATCCTCGACGATATCATAGCCAGAAACCCTCTCGGCTATGGCGTCGGCTTCTTTGGTATCGACCTTCAGATTGATGATGGCGGTGACCTGGTCATCGCCATAATAAGAGGACATGACTGTATCATAGCCTTCCCGCTCTCCATTGGCCATATCAACATCCTCTCCGACCCCAACCCGATATCTTTTTCATCCTCGTACATCGCCCGAAGGCGGTCACATCGAGGTCTCGAACTCCTCTTGCAGGTCGATGATCACCTGCTCGAGGACCTCTTCCAGACTAGGGCTCTGATATTCCCTAAGTCCACCAAGTTCGCTCTGCACTCGGGCGATGTAAGTGTTGTTGTTCTTAAGGAACTCGACGTTGCACAGTGACTCTTCCATTATGACCAACCCCGGGACTATGTCCAAAGAGCGTTTCGATATTTGCCCGAATACTAAGTTATATATAAAGTGTTTTCTGAACGCTCCCAATTCCAGATATATCTGGGTGACGGTCATGGTAAAAAAACGACCGGAGCGCGGCTCACAGCAACGCCCTTTCCATGTACCAGGCGTCCTCTCCCCTGCCGAAGAAGTCAGGGATGCGGTCGCCTATGCGATATCCCCTGCCGAGGTATAGGTTGATGGCCGCATCGTTCTCAACCCTCACCTCCAGGAAAACGATCAATGAACCGCGTTGCCTTGCCAGTTCCTCTATATGGGTCAGAAGGGGCTTGCTGCGCCCATGCCCCTGCTCCTCAGGTATGATGGCGAGCGACAGTATGCGCGACCGGATGGTCGATGGGTCATGGAGCACCATCGCGGAGGCTACCACGTTGCCTTCTACCATGCCGATAAGCACGTCAACCTCCTGGTTCTGCAGCAATGAGAGCAGATACCGACGGGAGAAACGCTCCCTGCCAAAGCATTCGTGCTCTATCCACATCAGTCCGGGAAGGTCCTCTTTGTTGGCGGGCCGTACGAGCACGCCTAACAATCCCGACGCGAATAGATAAGAGTTGTTCGCCAGCAAGGTGTATGGCAAACCGAAAGGAAAAGATATCCGGACGATGATGCTCAGGCAGGTCGTTCGTTAATATGGCAGGATTCTCCCATGTCCGAGATCTCCTGGAAAACCCACCAGGCGAAGAGGAGGTGCAGGTTCGGGGTTGGGTATACCGAACCCGCAGCAGCGGCAAGATAGTATTCGCGGTGCTGAGGGACAGCACAGGCATTGTCCAGGTCACGATAAAGAAGGGTAACCTGCCCGATCCCGAGTTCGAACAAGCGGTGGGGGCCACCATCGAGTCCTCGGTGGAGGTGCGCGGCACTGTGCACAAGGACGACCGTGCCCCAGGGGGCTACGAGCTCAGGGCCAAAAGCTTCATACTCATTGGGCCTGCCCCGCCCTTCCCCATCACCGAGTATCAGAGCGAGGAGCTGCTGCTTGACAACCGGCACCTCTGGATACGCTCCAGGGAGCAGACGGCGGTTATGAAGGTCAAAGCCAGCCTGCTCATGGGAGCGAGGAACTGGTTGGACGAGAACGGTTTCTTCGAGGTCACCCCCCCCATCTTCACACAGAACGCCTGCGAGGGCGGTGTCACTCTTTTCAAGCTCAAGTACTTCGATCGAGAGGCCTATCTAAGCCAGAGCGCCCAGATGTACCTCGAGGCCATCATGTTCTCCCTGGAGCGGGTCTATGCCCTCACGCCCTCCTTCCGGGCGGAGAAATCACGCACGACCAGGCACCTCACGGAGTTCTGGCACCTGGAGCTGGAGGAGGCCTGGGTGGACAACATCGGGAACATGAAGATTCAGGAAGAGCTCGTCTCCGCCATGGTCCAGGAGGTGGTTAGGGATAGGAAGGAGGAGATCGCCTTGCTTGGCCGCGACATCGAGCAGCTCAAGGCCATCGTGCCCCCCTTCAAACGAGTCACCTACTCTCATATGATCGAAAGGTTGCAGGGAAAAGGGATCGATATTGCATGGGGCTGTGACCTGGGCGCAGCGGAGGAGCGGGCGGTGACCCAAGAGGAGACCATCCCGACCTTCGTAACCAACTTCCCCATTGAATGCAAAGCCTTCTACATGAAACAGGACCCGGACGACCCCCGCACCGTGAAGTGCGCCGACCTGTTGGCGCCAGAGGGATATGGCGAGATAATAGGCGGAAGCGAGCGCGAAACGGACATAGACATCATCATGGCCCGCTTGGCGGAGCAACAGGTGCCGGTCGACGCCTATCAATGGTATCTGGATCTGCGTCGCTATGGATCGGTGCCGCATTCCGGCTTCGGGTTGGGGGTGGAGCGGGTATTGCGTTGGGTGTGCAAATTGGAGCACATCCGGGACGCGGTGCCGTTCCCGCGCACTGTGGCCAGGGCCTATCCCTGAGCCACCTGCTTGGCAAGCTCCACGTATAATGATATGGACCGTTCCAGTTTGTCCTTTTCCACATATTCGTCGGGTGCGTGGGCCATCTCCGGTCTTCCCGGTCCGCAGATGACGATGTCCTTGACCTCGGCACTGTAGACCGCCGCCTCCGTCGCGTACGGTACGACGATGGCCTCCGTGCCCAGGAAGTTCAGGGCGGACCGCACCAATGGGGTGTCCGGACTGGTCTCGAAGGCCGGTTGCTCGTACGGGACCCGGAGCTCATACTCGAAGCCTTCCAGCTTTCTCCTCAATCCCACCTCCACGTCCTTGGCCTGTAAGGGGAAAGGGAACCGGACATCCAGTTCGACACGGCAACTGTCCGGGATGACGTTGCTCTTCTCCCCGCCCTGGACCACCGTCGCTCCCACTGTGACGTCCCGGCCCTCCGCTCGCACCTCTTGGGAATATTCATCTATCTTTCCCAACAGCTTGCCCATGCGGATGATGGCGTTATCCCCGAGCCAAGGCATGCTTGCATGCGCCGTTCTACCTTTGGTATATATCTCAAAGGTGGAGACGCCCTTCTCCCGGTAAGCGACGCGAAGGTCCGTCGGCTCACCGATAACAATGGCGCTGGCGTTCTTTACCGCGTGCGTCCGTAGCAACGAGCGGGCCCCATTCATTCGCACCTCCTCATCGGTCGTGAATAGCACATAGAAGTCGATGTCCTGGTCCATCAGCGCCTTGGCGGCATGGAGCATGCCAGCGCAAGCCCCTTTCATGTCCGCTGCCCCCCGTCCATATACGCGCCCGGACTCCACCTCGCCCTGCTCCATGGTCCAGTTCGAACCGACGGGAACGGTGTCCAGATGACCCGACAATGCCAGGCCGTTCACCCCGTTGTAGGCGATGATGGCCGGGCTCTCCCGGTCCCCTACAATGTCCACCTCCGCCCCCAGGTCCTTAAGCCAACCGGTGATGTAGTCCACCATCTCCTTCTTGTCATCATTGTGGTCGCTGCGGATGAGCAGCAGATCGATGAGGGTCTCTGTGACTGTCCTGTCCATGCTATCCCTTCCGGTAGAACGGTGCCCGCACCACGCGTGCCGGCACGGCCTTGTCCCTGATCATCACATCCAACACTGTCCCCTCCTTGGCCAGAGAAGTTGGCGCATAGCCCATGGCAATGCCCTTGTGCAGGCAGGGCGAGAAGGTGCCACCGGTGACCGCCCCAACGTCCTTGCCCTCGAAACCGATCCTATAACCATGGCGGGGTATCCCTTTTTCCAGCAGTTCTAGGCACACCAGTCGGGAAAGGGCTTCCTGTTTCTTTTGCTCTAGCAAAGCCCTCTTCCCGATGAAGTGATGCTCCCACTTCACCACCCATTCAGGTCCGGTCTGGAGCGAGCTCTGGCGCCCATCGAAGTCAGTGCCTGAGAGCAGGTAGCCCATCTCCAGGCGCAGAGTGTCCCTGGCCCCTAGCCCGACCGGGACCAATCCGTCCACCGTTCCCTCCGCAAGGACGCGGTCCCAGAGCCAAACCGCTCGCTTGGAATCTATCAACAGTTCCATGCCGTCCTCACCGGTGTAACCCGTCCTAGCAGCCATCACCTTGCCGTTCCAAAGCAGCCCATCCGGAGCGGGGACGTCGGCATCGATCAGGCCGAAATGGAACCGTTTGATATTGTCAATAGGCACACGGCTGACCCGCCGCACGATGTCGATGGCCTTGGGGCCCTGAACGGCCAGGCAGGCCACCTGGTCGGAGATGTCCACCACATGGTCGGCAGGGTCGTGGGACCGGAACCACTGCAGGACATCCTTCACCTTGGAGGCGTTCGGCACCATAAGATAGTCCTCCAGATCGGTTCGGTAGACGATGGTGTCATCAATGATCATGCCCTCATCATTGAGGATGTGCGAGTAAACCCCCTTGCCCACCGGGATGTCCTCGATGCTGTTCGTAAGCAGCTTCTGGAGCAACTCCTTGCTACCTTTGCCACGAATCACCAGGTCGCCCATGTGGGACACATCGAACAGTCCAGCTGCCTTTCGGACGGCCAGATGTTCCTCGTTGATGCCGCTGTAAAATACCGGCATGTCCCAACCAGCGAACTCAATCATCCTTGCCCCGAGGGCAACATGCGAGTCGTGCAGAGGAGTCGCGAGCATCCTTTTCCCCGTTTTAGCCATTGTTGCACGTCGTATAATGCTTTTGACCACGGCTCAAAGGCTGAGCATGTCCTCTAGGCGTTCGCGAAGCACCTTGGCCGGAATATCTGGCAATGAGATATAGGTCGTCCTACCGCCCGAAGGGTCCCCGCTCACCTTGGTGGTGATGAGGCCGGCGTTGGACAGCTCTTGGACGTACTCCCAGAACTGCGTATGGGCGCGAGGCTTCTCCTTGTGCTCCTCCGCAGCGATGCGGTAGGCCTTCTCCGCCTCGCCAGTGGTGACGAAGGCATGGTCGCGCATGGCGCGGGCGATGGCCAGCAGGACTAGCTTGCGCTGTCGGTCCAGCTCCTCAATCTTCGACTCCGTGACAACAGAGTAGGTCAGGGCCTTGGCGGCGCGGACGTGCTCGGGAACGATCCTTTCCGCCCTCTCCTCCTCAGCAAGCATTCCGGCACGGTCCAGGAGCTCGATGGCGAACCTGGCGTCGCCGAACTCGGCGGCGATATCGGCGATGAGCTGCACAGAGTCACCATCTATGACGTTGTGGAACAGCGCCAGGTCGACCCGGGCGGTGACTATGTCCCCCAGCTCTTCCACGTTGTAACGGTCGAAGCGGATGGCGTTGGCCCGCCGAAAGGTGGACATAGCGGCGGGGTCCAACATGTCCAGCACATACTTCTGCGAGATCAGGATCAATGAGATGGAAGGTCGGGGCGATATCTTCTCCTCATCGAATCGGGAGAGCTGGTAGATCAGATCCGAAGCCCCTCGTTTGATAAGCACATCGGCCTCGTCCAAGACAACGACTAGGTGCATGTGCCGCTTCTCGATGTGCTTGGTGATGGAACGTAGCATCTCCGCCGTGGAGAAGCCCCGATCGGGGTAGCGCTCGTCGAAGTGGGCGATGATGCGCTGCAGGACCGCGTTCTCGGAGCTGCGCTGCCTGCAGTTCACGATCACGAAGTCCAGGACCTTCCCTTGATCCTGGGCCTCCTTCACCAGGTCAAGACAGAAGCGCTTGGTGGTGGCCGTCTTGCCTGTACCGACATTCCCGACCAGCAGGGCGGTCTGGGACATGGAGCTCTCCACCACCGGGCGGAACAGGCTCCAAAGCCTCGCCATCTGCGCCTCTCGGTGAACCAGCTTATCTGGAACATAATCGAAGGAGAGCTTGGCCTGGTCCTTGAAAATACGTGGCCCGGAACCTCGGGAGGTCAAGGTCGCCTCACCCTTATGAAGCCGGAACAGGGAATGATCTCAACGCCCTTCTCCTCCACGCGGTCCGCCAAGAGGTTGACGCCGAGCGAATCGGATGGCATGTGGCCGGAGATGACGATGTTAACATGGTTCTTCCGGGCCTCCTCGATGTGGTTCTCTGGCACATGCATGCACACGACGGTGCCGACCCCTGCCTTGGCCAGGTTCTCATAGGCGTCCTTGGGCATGGAGGTGCCTCCGGTCATCTTGACCATGACCTTGCCGGCCCGTCGTCCCTTGTCGCCCACCAGCACGTCAGGGTAGCTGTTGTTTCGGGCGGCGCGGTCGTACTCGGGAAGCTCGAGGAGCGCGGTGAGTATGTCAGAGACCCTTTCCGGTCTATTGTCTCTCAAGTAATTTTCTAGGAAGCGTTGCACAAGGTTATCCGTGCAGGAATGTAGGCACATGACAGGCACGTCGAGCAGCCGTGCCGCGTCCACCGCCTGGTCGATGTTGTTAGGGGAGACGCCTCTGGCCACTTCCTTGATGCGTGGCCCGAGTATGTCCTCGGCCACGGTGATCGGGACCCCCTGGTCTTCCATCATGTACTCCATGATGTGCATGACCTCGGGGAACTGGGCCTGGGCCCGGCCGCGAGGGTGATGGCCGATGACCGCGTCGATGCGCCTGCCCTTCTCACGCAGACGGTCAGCGAGCAAGATCTCTGCTGGCGTGATGTCGATGCCCCAGAGCACCCCACCTATCTCGGAATTAGGGTCGCCATGGAGCAGGCGGCTGTCATAATAGGGGTTCCACAAGGAGTCCTTGTCGAAGCGATCCTGCTCCTTGACCTCCATTTGCTCATATCGCTTCCTGACCCGCTCCAGATCGGCCTTTAGCTCCCCCGGTTCGCGGGGGTCGTGCTCCATGCCGAGCTGGATGGCCATGCGATATAGCTCGCCTAGCTTGACAGCCATGTCTGTGAAAAATAGCTGTGATTATTTAATCCCTTCTTGGGCGCATGCGGAAGCTGCTCGGTGAGCAAAATAAAAAAACGAAGAAAGGGAAAGGATTTCTTCGGGGCCATCGGCCCCTGGTTTGGTCCTCGCAGGTCCGATCAGCCGAACAAGGCAGAGAGTCCGGCGGCAGCCTCTTCCTCAGTTACCTGGGGCTCCTCCTTCTTCTCTTCCTTCTTCGCCTCGCCAGATGGGGCGGCGGCGGCAGGTGCGGCGGCGGGGGCGGCGACCATCGCGGAGGCGATGGCCTCGTCGATGTTCACTCCGTCCAGAGACCCGGTCAAGGCTTTCACCTTGGCGGCGTCGGCCTCGACACCAGCGGACTTGAGGACGCCAATGACGGCATCCTCTGTGATCGGCTTTCCAGCGGCATGAAGGACCAAGGCGCTGTATATGTACTCCATTTTTCTTACCTCCTTATTTTTCAGTTATCCTAAATCCTCTTCACAAGGCGTTCATCGTTCAGGCCATCGCCTTTGCGGGCCAGGGCGAGCATCTGTGCGTCGGCCTTGGCCAAGAGGAACTTGATGTTTTCGGTCGTCGGGTACGCTGCCTCCACGCTGAGGCCCATGGCCTCACGGTAGGCTTTCGCCAGCAAGGGCCTGATGGTCTGTGGCGTTACGTAGGCGATCGACATGCTCAAAGCCATAGCGTTTCTGGCGGCGTTGCCGAGCATCGTGCTGTAATAGTCAGCGGGGATGTTCAGCACGTCTCTTCCATAAAGGACCCCGTCCTCGAAGGCCGCCCTTAGGTCCAGACCGACGGTCATCGGCAGGATCTCCAGGCGCGGTAGCACCTTGGCTAGGTCCTCCGGGACCGGCTGGCCTTTGGCGACCAGGACCTTGTCCTTCTTGAAGACCACCTTGCCGCCCTCTATCCCGGCGGGAATGCCGACCTTCTGCAGCTCACCCACGATGGGGCCGGGCTTGAAAGGGGTCTCCCCCGCCTTGATGGCGATGTCCTCGGGGGCGATGTCCCCCGCCTTCGCCGGCGCGGCGCTCTTGGTGGCCTCCAGGGCCCGGAACAGCTTGAAAGGGTTCATGTTGGTGGTGATTATGGCGCACTGTCCATCCACCGATGCCCTCAAGTCCTCCAATCCGGGCCTCTCTTTGGCCGCTTCAGTCAACGCGATGTCCATTATCGTGTTCCTGGTCATGGTGACGTTGGCGGAACCGCGCAACCCCTGCCTCATCTGTTGCAGTTGGGCGGACGGGATACCCCCTACGTTCACTATCGCGACGACGGTGTGCGAAACCATATCGGTCTTAAGGTCCTCGACGACCTCCTTCTTCCAAGCTGCGACATGTGCCATTTCAGCTCACCTCACATCAATTTCTTGGACGGGCCCATCGTCGTTTTGACGTAGGCCGACCTTATGTTCATCGCACCCTTCTCCAGTTTCGCCGAGACACGCTTCAGTATGAGCTCTATGTTCTCGGCGATCTGCTCCGCCGTCATATCGGTCGTGCCTACCGAGGTGTGGAAGGTCATCTTGTCCTTCGTCCTTATCGACACGGTCTTGCGCAGGTTCTCGATCATCTGCTTCGGGTCGGCGCCAGGCTGGATCGGCTTTGGCATCTTCCCCCGAGGTGCCAGGACGATACCCAGGCGCTTACCGACGGTGGGCATGAGAGGCGCCTCCGCGATGAAGAAATCCATCTCGTTGGCGATCTTCTTTGCCGTCTTCTTGTCGTCGGCGAGCGTACCGAGCTCCTCTGGCATGATGACCTTGTCCGCAACGCTCTTGGCCTTCTGGGCAAGTTCGCCCCCGCCAATCACGCAAACCTTGATGTTGCGGCCCCTACCGTGTGGAAGGATGATGTCCTCCTGTATCCTGTTCTTAGGTACAGTGAGGTCGACTCCCCTCAGGTTTATCGATAGGTCGACCGTCTCTCTAAAATTGCGTTTTGGAGATCCCTCCAAAACCTCTTTGACGGTCGCTATTGTGTTCTTCTCTACCAATGGCATCCCTCCTGTAGTATTGACGACCCTGAGGTCTCCTACAGAGCGGTGTCGCCCTTAAGGGGGACACCGTTTATAAAGGTTATGCAGGGAAGGCTTATTGCGCCAATTTGGCGTCCCACTTGCCTTCCTTGACCTCGGCCTGGAACGCGCGCGGGTCCTTGCCCTCTATGGTTATACCACAGGAGACGGCGGTACCGGCGACCTCCAGGACGCGGGCCTTCAGGTCCGCCCCCATGAGAGAGTCCTTCTTCATGTCGGCGACCTTTATGGCCTGGTCCAGGGAGATGTTCCCGACCACGGTCTGCTTGGGCGAGCCGGAGCCCTTCTCCACGCCTAACTCCTTGAAGAGCAGGGCGGAGGTGGGTGGCGTGCCTACCTTGACCTCGAAGGTCTTGGTCTTTGGGTCGATGATGACCTTGACCGGGACCTTCATTCCCGCAAAGGATTTCGTTTTCTCGTTGATCTTGGCGACGACCTGGACCACGTTGATCCCCGTCGGTCCCAGGGCCGGGCCGAGCGGCGGACCGGGGGTGGCCTTGCCGCCGTCCACTAAAACTTCGATTGTCTCTGGCATAATGTCACTTCTCCTTCTCGAGCACTCTCACGTGGTCGCCGCGGACCGTCACCGGTATGGGGACAGTGGCCTCGAACAGCTCCACCGTGATCTCTTCTTTGCTCTCATCGATCTTCTGTACCCTGGCCTTCTCACCCTTGAACGGCCCGGCCACAAGCTCAACCACATCGCCCTCCATGATGCCCGAAACCAATGGTTTGGGCGTCAGGAAGTGCTCGATCTCGGCGAACTTGGTCTCGCCCTCCACCAGGCCTTTGGATTTGCGGACGCCGCGAACGGTCTCGCGCACCAGGTCGGTGTTCATACCTTCCAGGAACACATATCCGTCCAGTTTGTCCGGGGCAAGAAGCGCGAATATGCCCTTCTCCCCTACCTTGGCCTTGCTGGCGACACCATCGGAGACATTGCGCTCGTGACCGATGGACGTCTTCAGCACCATGATGGACTGCTTGGCGACCGCGGAGAACTCAATGCGGTCGCAGACAGAGGCACCGCCCTCAAGGCAGGCCTCCAGGGTGATCTTCACGATGTCGTCGAAACGGGCTCCGCGAGGGGCCTCCGCCATGACCTTGAGCTCTTTGGGCTTGCTGCCCTCCATGGCGATCTTTGCCACTGGCTCTTTGAGGGAGGCGCTGTCATAGAGCACTCCCGTGGTATCGGCCAGCTTCACGTCCCACTCCGGGGCGCCAGGTTCGATGATGGCGATGATCCTGAGAATGATGATCTGTTTGGAGGCGTCCCCGCTCCTCAGCTGCACGGCCCAGGTGGCCACGCTGCCAGCGGACAGGCTGCGCTGTGCGTTCTCGCCTGTCAGGGAGAGGGCCCCGGCGCGCATAACGGGCTGGGCCGCCTTCTGTTCCTCGAATTCGTTCATGAAATTGACCCCGAATATGAAGAGTATCTATGGTAGGTCTCGGTCTACGGGCGGACCAGTTTCGACGCCCAATATATGCCGAAGCCTAGCAGGCCTATGAGTATAACGCCCAAGCCTGCAAGCATCATCGTCCTGCGGTACTCCTCGCCAGTGGGCTTACGGGACATCTTCAATACTCGCCCGTACTTGCCCTTACCGAGGCCCTTGAACCGCTCCTCGATCTTTTCCTGAATCTCCCAGGACTTATCGATGATGTTCATAGCTACGCCTTCTTGAATGCGGCCCTAATAGATACTCTTTTATTAAACTTTCTTTCGGCCGACCTCACTTGATGAAGTCCACGCCCATGGCTTTTTGTGCTTGGTTCTCCTTGTGACCCAGCACATATTTTGACTTCACGCCAGTCACGACCACCATTACCCTCATCTTGTTCTCCAGGGCGGGGTCGATGGACGCCCCCCAGATGATCCTGGCGTTCGGACTGAGCTTGGATTGGATGATCTCGGCCACCTTCTCCGCCTCGGAGACGGTCATGTCCTCACCGCCGGTCACAGCGATCAAGGCGCCCGAGGCGCCGTTGATGTCGACGTCGATGAGCGGTGAATTGATGGCGCCGGCGACGGCCTCCTCCACCTTGTCCTCGTCCTCTCCCTCGCCCAGACCGATCATGGCCACGCCGGCCCCCTTCATGATGGTCTTGAGGTCGTTGAAGTCCAGGTTCACCAGGCCGGGTTTGGTGATCATCTCGGTGATGCCCTTGATGGCCCGCATAAGCACCTCGTCCGCCACCTTGAAAGCGGCGTTCAAAGAGTGCCTGGGGCATATCTCCAGCAATTTCTCGTTAGGCACCACGATGACGGTGTCAGCGACGGAACGGAGGCGTTCCAGCCCCCACTCGGCATTCTCGGTGCGGATGACGCCCTCCGCCTTGAAGGGGGAGGTCACGACGGCGATAGTGAGCGCACCCATGTCCTTGGCCATCTGAGCCACGTAAGGGGCAGAACCGGTCCCGGTGCCTCCGCCCAACCCGGCGGTGACGAAGACGATATCGGTGCCGTTCAGGGCCTTGCGCAGGTCCTCCTCGGCCTCTCGAGCGGACTCCTCGCCCACCTGGGGCAGGGCACCAGCTCCCAATCCGCGTGTGCTCCTCCGGCCCAGTAGTACCTTGTGATGCGCCCTGGTGATGAGGAGGTGCTGAGCATCGGTGTTGCAGGCATACAGCTCCGCGTCCCGGATGTTGGAGTCGTAGAGGCGGTTGATGGTGTTCGAACCGCCACCACCGCATCCGAAGATCTTGATGTTGGTCTTCAGGCTGCTCAGGATGCGTTCCAGTTCCTCGTCCTCAGCCGAGACGGCGCGGTAGGGTTGCGCCTTCTCGGGGGTGCCAGATGGTCCCGCTTTTGAAATGGCATCGGAGATGAATGACTTCATTGTTATTTCCTCCCGGAAGGCTGGGCTTCACTTGCAGTGCCCCATCCTTGCGGGGGGTTAGCAGCTACCAGATTTTAATATATTTCGGTTTGATTCCTATGATACCTCATTTTTCTCCCGAACGAGAGTGAGGGTGACTCATAACTGGTCGTATTGAAAAATGCCCTCTATATTTTTTTTGATAATAAGATAATAATATGTTAAAAGTAACATACTTTATGCTAATCATGATTTACATTATGTAAAGTATATTAACCAATAAGTCAATCCTATCTTACTATATTTTGTCTGGGTGGTCGAAGTGAAGAACAAGGTCAGACTGTATCGCGCCATGACCAACCTCACGCAGGAGGAGCTCGCCAAGAAGTTAGGTGTATCACGGCAGACGATAATCTCCATTGAGAACGAGTCGTCGGACCCCTCCCTTAAATTGGCGATGAAGATGGCGAGATTGTTCAAGGTCCGGGTGGAAGACCTCTTCTCATTGGACTGACCTTACCCGCCCCATCTCTTTGTTCGGCTCCACCGCATAGTTGACAAGCCCTCGAAGGAAGATGTATGTGAGCGGTCCTGTGCCTGACCTAATGTCTGCCACAGGGTCCCTCGATGCAAGGATCCTTTTTAGGGCTATTCATCAGCTTTTGAGGGTAACCCGGGCAGTGGGCGGGATAATGGTCGACCTTGCCAGCGAACCGAACGGCAAGGTCATCCTCTCCGTTCGTTCCCAGGTCCAGGAGTGGCATGGGCCAACCTTGGGGAGCCTTTTACTTGGCCGCTCACTTGATGAAGTCTAGGTCCGCATCCTTCAGCTTCCTGGCTTCGTCGGACTTGCCCAATATCTGCGTGGAGCGCACGCCCGCCATCACCACCATGACCCTGATCTTGTGCTCCAGGCTCGGGTCCACGCCCGCGCCCCAGATGATCCTCGCCGAGGGACTGATGCGCTTGTGGACCTCCTCCGCCACCCTTTGGGCGTCGGATATGGTCATGTCCGGGCCGCCAGTCACATTTACCAGTGCGCCAGTGGCGGTAGAGATGTCGACCTCTAGCAGAGGGGAGTTCAAAGCCTCCTCGATGGCCTCCAGGGCGCGGTCCTCCGCATGCCCGTCCGACTCTCCCATCCCGATCATGGCCACGCCGGCCCCCTTCATGATGGTCTTGAGGTCGTTGAAGTCCAGGTTCACCAGTCCGGGTTTGGTGATTAGTTCCGTGATGCCTTTGATGGCCCTTGTCAGAACGTCGTCAGCAACCTTGAATGCAGCGTTCAGGGAGAGCCTAGGGTACAGTTGCAACAATTTGTCGTTGGGGATGACGATGACGGTGTCGGCAGCGTTGCGAAGACGTTGCAGACCCCACTCAGCGTTCTCCATGCGCATCTTGCCCTCGCCCTTGAACGGCAGGGTGACCACTGCTATGGTCAATGCCCCCATGTCCTTGGCGGTCTCTGCCACCACGGCCGCCGATCCGGTCCCGGTGCCACCGCCCATCCCGGCGGTCACGAAGACGATGTTGGCGTCCATCAATGCCTTCTTCAACTCTGGCTCCGCTTCCTTGGCCGCGGCCTCACCCATCTGGGGGATGGCGCCCGCCCCGAGTCCGCGGGTGCTCCTCCGGCCCAGGAGGATCTTGTGCTGCGCCCTCGCTGCCAGCAGGTGCTGCGCGTCGGTATTGGCGGCATAGGTCTCGGCTCCAGCGATGTTCTCTTCGGATATGCGGGATATGGTGTTCGAGCCACCGCCACCACAACCAATGATCTTGATGTTGGTCTTGAGCTTCTGGAGCAGCTCCATGAGCTCCGCGTCAGTGTTGTCGACCGATACCGGCGACGGCGCTGGCGCCCGCGGTTCCATCCGTACCGGCGTCTCACTATCTCTCGCTAAAGCTTCTTCTACCAACGATTTCATCATCCCAAATCCCTTCCTACGCAATAATGCGATCGAACTGTCAGCAGTATATGTTTGAATCAATAAAAAACCTACGGGGGAATCACCCCTCGCTTGAACGGTATTAGGGTCGCGAAAAGCATATTTGCCGCCTTGTGCCTCCTATCTATTATGATAGCGAGGGCGGACGTGCGCTTCCGCGGCAGGGTGCAGGGGGTGCACTTCCGTAATTTCACTCGCAAGTACGCCAAGAGGTTGCAGGTGAGCGGTTGGGTGAGAAACCTCCCCGACGGATCCGTGGAAGCTCTGTTCGAAGGTGAGGACGGCGCAATAAACGAGGTCATCCGCATGCTCACCGAAGAACAGCCTTATGCGCAGGTCGAGCACGTTGACGTCATCTGGTCCCTCTCTCAGAACGAGTTCCCCAACTTCGAGATCCATTGATTCATTCTATCTCGATGCCATAGACCCGCTCAGGATTATCCTTGGAGATCTTCCAGGCCACCTCTTGCAAGCCCTTTTCACCGGTCAGCAAGGTCTTGATCCGTTTTGGCACGGTGGATATCCCCAGCACCGCCCCGGGTCTGGTCGGGTCGTCCATGAAATCCGTCTCCAGCAGGAAGCGGTGCCCTTTGCCTAAGGCCTCGGCGAAGGCGCTCTTGCTGGCAAGAACGGAGGGCATCACCCCATGGTTCTCATCCGCTGTCACCAACGGAGCGCAGAAATGCTTGACCACCTTACCCCGGTCCAAGCCTACTCGGTCCGCCATCGATGCAAGGTCCGCTAGGGTTTCAGGGGTGGCGCTCTCGGAGTGGATGACTATGGCGCAACCGACCTCCTTGCACAACCTCATGCCATGGCTCAAGATCTCGTTGGAGGCGGCCATCACCTCCTCCGCCACCGGGAAATGTGGGCGGCCCACTTCACCTATGGCAACGGCTTTGCCTTCGCGCACCAAGGCGGCGGCTGACTCCATCGCCCTCATCATCATCTCCTTGGCCTTCGGGAGGCCATGCTCCTCCGCCAAAGGGATCAGGAGGACGGGGTAGGGACCGACGGTGCAGAAAACCTTGACCGAGGTCTCTCGATTGCACCTTTCCGCCAGACCGATCGTGATGTCATACGAGAGCACGAAATCCTCTGCGCTATGGACCTGTACCTGGTCGTAAGGCATGTGGCTCAGCATCAGGTGGGTCCCACCTGCCTTCTGGAACTCTCTGACCGCTTCCACGTTCCGGCCCTGCGGCTGGAGATGGATATGGTTGTCCAATATCGGCACTTGGGTCAACGTAACAGTCCTGCGGCCTTCAGCTCTTGAGCGATCTTGTTCACCGCGGCATCGACGTCCTGAGGTTTCCGCGCGCCGGTGCAGACCAGTTTGCCAGAGCCGAACAGAAGGATCACGACCTTGGGGTCGTCTAGCCTATAGACCAGACCAGGGAACTGCTCTGGTTCGTACTCCACCCGCTCCAGGCCCAGCGATATGGCGACGGCGTTCAGGTTGATCTCCTGGCCTAGATCGGAGGAGGCGACTATGTTCTGCACCTCGATCTTCGGCTCGATATTGATCTTAATGCCTGCCTTCTCGATCTGTTTGGCCACCTTGTTTATGGCCACCTTGACATGCTCCAAGCTCTTGGCCCCGGTGCACACCACCTTGCCGCTCCGGAACAGGAGCGTCGCCGTCTTGGGGTCCTTCAAACGATAGATGAGCCCAGGGAACCGCACAGGCTCATATTCGGCGCCGTCCAAGGCCAGCGCGATTGATTGCAGGTCGAGCTCAACCCCCAGCGAGGTCGATGCCACCACATTCTCGATCTTGATCTTGGCCATCGGTTCACCTTAAAATTTCTCTCAGCTCGTATTTAAATACCGTATATATAGGATTTATTGAATTATGACCTTCCAGACACGCCGGGGCCTGGTTGTGGCTCCGTTACCGTTAAGTAGGTCCCAGCCGTCCCGGTCGGCTACCGATCCCAAGAGGTCGATGGAATGTTGGACGAAAGGATATATCTGCTGGCTGGCGAATATCTATTGGCGATCCTGTGCGTGCTTTCCGTATCGAAGGTCTGGATGGACCATTTCGATGATGTGGCGGGAGTCAAGGAGAGGCCGCCCAGGGGTTTGTGAATCATCGACTTGCCAGCTTTCCATCCGTAAATCTTTATATATTTTCAAACGCATCTTGCAATCGTCTGACGAAATTGACGTATTCGTCTGACATCAAACGTTCCAGAGCTGGGCCATGGTCGATAGCGAGAGAATAACCATCAGGCTACCTTCAGAGAAACTGCAGGCCTTGCAGAACCTCGTGGACACTGGGAAGTACCCCACCATCTCCGATGCCATCAGGGCCGCCATAGACAGTTTCATAGAGACCCACTTCACCCCCGAGTACATAGAGAGGGTGACGGTGGAGCTGCCCAAGGGCAAGCTCATCGAGCTGGAGGCGTTGGTCAAGGATGGGGATTCGGTCTCGATCGACGATGCCATCAGGAACGCGGTCAGGGAGTACGTCCGCATGAGGCTGGAGCAGGCAGTCAACGACATGAAATGAGTGGCCTTGCCCGCCGGGAGCGAATGGGATGGGGTTCAATCACGGGGGCTACGTAGATGATATTCGCACGCTCAAGATACTTGTAGTGGGGTGTGGCGGAGCGGGTTGCAACAGCGTGCACCGGTTGAACCAGATTGGCGTGGACGAGATCGAGACCATGGCGGTCAACACCGACGCCATCAGTCTCAAGGGCACGAACAGCACCCATAGGCTGCTGATAGGGGCCGAGTCCACCCGAGGCTTGGGCGCGGGCGGCCGACCGGACCTGGGGGAGTCATGCGCCATCAATGCCACCAGCCTGTTCGATTCCATGTTCCACGATGTCGACCTCACCTTCGTCATCGCGGGAATGGGAGGGGGCACGGGCACCGGTGCCGCCCCCGTCGTGGCCGAGACGGCCCATAAATGCGGTTCTGTCGTCGTTTCCATCGCCACCATGCCCTTCCGTGCCGAGGGCGGAAGGAAGCACGGGACCGCCATGAAGGGCCTGCGCCGTTTGCGCGAGAACTCCGACACCCTTCTCATCCTGGACAACAACCGCCTGCTGAACATCGTAGGCAACATACCTTTCAATCAGGCCTTGGGGGTCATGGACCGGCTGATCGCCGAGCTCATCCGTGGTCTGGTCGATGCGTTGACCAAACCATCGCTCATCAACCTGGACTTCGCGGACCTGCGCAGCGTCATCCTTAACGGGGGCGTCAGCACCATCATCTACGGGGAGAACGCCGACCCCGAGGGAGTGGTCCGGGACGCCATCAGCAACCCTTTGCTGGAGGTGGACATCACCGGCGGCACCGGGGCTCTCATCCACCTATCTGGAGGGACGAACCTATCGCTGCGTCGGGCCCATCGCGTCTTCGAAGGAATAACCCAGCATCTCGATCCCGATGCCAACATCAAGTTCGGGGTCAGGGTCAGCGAGGACTGCGAGGAGACGATCAGGCTTCTGGCGGTCATCACCGGCATCGGTGAGCTGACCGAGTCGCCCTTGGACGGCCTGGAGCCGACGAACAACATAGGCGAGATGCTGGTGAAGTACGGTCGCTAATACTCTTCCTTGCCTTTCTTGCGTTCTAGGCGTCTGATACGCTCCGCCGCCCCCCCCAGCACGCCCATTATTGTGTAGAACTCGTACTTCGTAGGTATGGCGCGTCCCATCATGCGCCTGAACATGACATTGGTCTTGTCCCTTCGGAATGATGGGTAATCTATAGCTTCCAACAACTCGGAGAAATTACGGAACAGCAGCTCCTTCTCGTGCTCCGTCGCCGGGTTTGGCTTGGATGGCGCCCCCTGAGCGGCGAATATCTCATAGAGCAGCACGGTCACGGCGTGGGAAAGGTTGAGCACCGGGTATCCATCATGCGCGGGGATGTTAACCAGGAGGTCGCAGCGCATTAATTGTTCCTGGGTGAGGCCAAGGTCCTCCCGCCCGAAGACCAAGGCGATCCTGTCCTCATGTCCCATGGTCCTCTCTGCCAGCTCTCTTGGTGTCGATGGAATGCGGATGTAATGCCACCCTCCCTGGGTCACGATACCGGAAGTGCCGACGACCAAGAAGCAATCGGAGATGGCGTCCTCGAAATCGGAGGTGACCACCGCATCCTTCAGGATGTAATTGGCGTGCTTGGCCCGCTTGAAAGCCTCGTCGGTGAGCGGACAAGGATCTACCATGACCAGGTCCTCGAAGCCGAAATTCCCCATGGCGCGCGCCACCGCACCGACGTTCCCGTCGTTCTGGGGCCGCACCAGCACCACCTTGTAAGAGACCATCGCCACGCCTCGCTAGTCTTATTAAACACCAATACTTAACATTTGAGCGCATGGTCTGGACGGCCGCGGTCAAGATCGCCTATGATGGCAGGGACTTCAACGGATCGCAGCGACAGCCCAGCGTCGGCACGGTTGAGGGAGAGGTCCTCCGCGCCTTGGTCAAGATCGAGGCGATCGCTTCGGCAAAGGAGGCGCGCTTTCGGGTCGCCAGTCGTACAGATCGAGGGGTGAGCGCTCTAGGCAACGTGGTCTGTTTTGACACGGATTTCGAGGCGGGCCGTCTGCTCCACGCACTGAACGCCGTCTCGGAGAAAGTCTTCTATTATGGTCTGGCACAAGTCCCGCACGACTTCTCTCCCAGGCGGAGCAAACAGCGCTGGTATCGATATTACCATCCTTCCGAGGGCATCGACCCTGACCTCTTCCGGGAGTGCGCCCGCATGTTCGAGGGTCGCCATGATTTCATCCGCTTCTGCAAACCGGAGGGAAAGGCGACGGTTAAGACAGTGGACAAGGTCGTGGTCCTACCCATCGGGGATTTGATAATCATCGACCTTTATGCCCGCGGGTTCCTGCGCAACATGGTACGGAGGATGGTGGCGGCGATGGCCGAGGTAGGTCGGGGCCGGGTAAGATTGGAGACGGTCTCTGAGTTGTTGGAGGGCAAGGAAGGCAACTTTGGTCTGGCCAAAGCGGAAGGTTTGGTCCTGATGGACGTCCGATACGATATCGAGATACCTATCACGATCACAGCACCATTCCGGCGTGAGGTTAGGGAACGAAGGCAGGAGGCGTTGGTGGAGCTGCTGTTCTATGATTCCCTCATCGACCCTCAAGATTCCCTGGAAAAATAATAGAAAGTTCTATTGCCAGAGGCTTGTCCCTCGTTTTTTAATATATAATACTAACCATAGCATGCTCACTTATGCTATTAATATGAATTAAAGCCTGCCCAGTCTTTGCAAATAGTTACTCTGGGAAGGGAGATCCACGGGGGAAAGGACGCGGAGGAGGGGGAACCCGCGTCCAACAAATCCTTTTTTAATACGGTCGGGCTTCTTCGACTCATGCGCATCGCCCTCACCGGTACCCCTGGCACGGGAAAGTCCAGTGTAGGGGATATTCTGAGAAATCGGGGATGGGACGCTGTCGAAGTGAGCGCGATCGCAAGAGAGGCGGGTCTGCTCAAAGAGGTCGATCAACGGCGGGGAAGCTATGAGATCGACATCGACGAACTGCAGGAGGCGGTCGACTCACGATATCATCGGAAAGAGATCGTCCTGGTAGGCCACCTGGCGCACCTGGTCTCGAACGACCTCTGCATCGTTCTTAGATGCCGGCCCAAATTGCTCAGGTCGCGCTTGGCGGAGCGAGGTTGGCCAGAGGCCAAGGTGGACGAGAACGTCGAAGCGGAGGCCTTGGACGCCATTTTGGTTGAAGCAATGGAACAGGATGGTGCGGTCTTCGAGATTGACACATCGGATATGGACTCATCCGCGGTAGCGGAAGTCGTCCAGGACATCGTGGCAGGGAAAACCGAAAAGTACCGGCCCGGGCATATCGATTGGAGCAGCGAGGTGCTGGATTGGTACTAGATGCGCAGAGGGGGAGGGCGGACAAGATACTCATGCCGGCGGCCAACGCCTTGAAGGGCGTGGACCCGAATCTGATTTCCGTCATCGCCCTGGCGCTCGCTTTGGTCGTGGGGATACTCACCTACTACAGTTTCGATGACTGGGGACTGCTTTTGCCCATCATATCGATACTGGTACTGGTCAGCGGATTTCTGGACGCCGTGGATGGAAAGGTGGCCCGCCTGGTCGGCAAGGCCGGGAAGCGAGGCGATTTCATCGACCACGTGTTCGACCGTTATGCGGACATTTTCATGATCGGCGGAGTGGTGGTCAGCTCTTGGTGCAACATCTATCTGGGCATAGTGGCCCTGCTCGGTGTGCTGATGACCTCGTACATGGGCACCCAGGCCCAAGCGTTGGGCATCGGCCGCATGTACGCTGGACTTTTGGGCCGGGCCGACCGCATCGTGCTGATGTTCCTGGTGCCGTTGGTGCAATGGGGCTATGTCCTGATCACCGGAGACAAGTTCGTCGACCTGGGATGGGTGCAGTTCTCCATGTTCGAGCTCATGATGCTATGGTTCGCCATAGTTGGCAACCTAACTGTGGTGCAAAGAGGCATAGCGACCTGGAAGGAGCTGAAATAGCACCGATAACGAACAAACACCTACTTAGCTGCCTTTTGTCGGGCTTTTTTCTTAACCTCAGGTTGCGTCCCCTCAACCTCTTCCACTTTCTCCTCGTTCTCCTTCTTTGGTTTCCTGGATTTGATCCTATAGTAAGAGAGAGGGTGCCTGATCCCGCTCTGACACAGGTTGTCCTGATCAACGCAGAGGCCATTGGTGCGCATGGTGGAACATTCAGGCGGCGTATAGCGCCTCCCCATGCCATCCCCGGTGATGTGCCTGACCTGGTACGTGGTCATAGAGTTGTCGAAATCGGGCGAGGTGTGGAAGGTCTTGATGATCTCATCGTTAGGCATGCCTAAGGTGCCCAGGAACGTCACGACGGCGAAGCGACCGGCGTGAGGCATGTTCTCCCCTTTATTGGCCATGGCGATGAGCCTCTTCATGCAAGGGGGGAAGCTGGTGATGCTGATCTCCCCGAAATCGTTGGAGTGCATCCTCTGTCGCATCTCCTCCGCTTTGACATTGATCTCGGCCAGCTCGCTCGAGACCGCATCGAAGACGGCATCGCTGACCGGCAGTGGTAGTTCACCTTCTATCTTCTCCTGCAAGGCCTGCTCTAGCACTCTGGAGAACTTGTTCTGGGTCAAAGGAACGAAGCCGCCCTTGACCTCCTGGTTCACGAGCTTCCACTCCTTGCCCCTCAGGCCAGACGTGTAGCGCAGGAAATCACAGAAATGCATGCTCAGGGACCCCTCATCGTAGGATACGGAGACCCCCAGGTCGTGAGCCACTTCTTTGAGAATCACCATTTCCTCTGTCTCTAGCCTTTGACTCATGGCCTTTGCCTCCGCCAAAGCATAACGACGGGTCAGAAACTCATCGGCCAGGCACGAGACGAGCATTCGAGCGACGGGATAGCTAAGAACCTCCAGCATCGCCTCCTCCTCGCCATAACCAATGGCCTTGGTGGCGATCCTAGCATCGGCGATGGCATCCAGAACCCTCTCTTTGCCCCGCCTCCTCGCCTGTGAATAAGCTGGGTGGGTCAGAAGCTCTTCCAGGGACACGCCATGGCTCCGTACGAAATCAGAGGCCTCGCGGAGGAAGGGATACCGGGCCAAACGCATCGGTTCCATCTTACCGAGCAACCGCCTTACCAATATTTATGGTGCTCTCCAGGTCGCTTCAGTCTAGGGCGACGTAATCGAACAGCGACCGAGCCAGAGCCTCATCGTCTAGAGATCTCATGAATTCATCGAAGTTATGAAATGGAAGGGAACGGAAGATGCGCATGGCCCGCTTCCGACCTACGCCCGGCAAAGCCTCCAGTGCAGTGATGTGACAATGATTCACGTGCAATGGATATTCAACGGCGGTTATGCTGCGCTGCCCCCAGTCCACCACCTTGACGTCATAGAACCTACCGATGTCCAAGGCATATGGGATGCCCACCAGCAGAGGGTAGGTGCCGAGCTGTCTCCCAAAGGTGACCTTGCCCTCCTTCATCTCCGTGAAGACCCGGATGAGCTTGGTGCCGACCGGGACCAGTC
>JACXTP010000112.1 GCA_016919625.1 Methanomassiliicoccaceae archaeon | reverse complement strand
GGATGGAGTGGTGGCCATCAACACCTTGAAGGCCATGGCGATATCCGTGGAGTTCCGCCAGCCGGTGCTGTCGAACCGGTACGGTGGCCTATCTGGCACAGCGGTCAAGCCGGTGGGGTTGCGATGCGTGTACGACCTTCATGACAATATCGACATCCCCATCATCGGCGTAGGCGGTATCAGCGACTGGAGGGACGCCATGGAGTACATCATGGCCGGTGCTTCGGCTATACAGGTCGGTTCCGCGATCGCCAGCCGAGGTTTGGGCGTCTTCAACGAGATAACCAAGGGTATGGAGGCTTACATGGAGGAGGCAGGTTGCCATGACCTCAGGGAGCTGGTGGGGGTGGCCCATGAACGCTAATGTGGTGGTCAAGGTGAAGGAGGTGGTCAGCGAAGGTAAGGGTTTGACCACTTTGCGTTTCGACCTGGACCGGACCGCTCGCCCCGGTCAGTTCATCATGGCCTGGGTGCCAGGCGTCGATGAGGTGCCCATGTCCCTTTCGTATATCGGGAAGACGAAAGGCATCACGGTGCGAGAGATTGGCGAGGCCACCAAGGCGCTCTCCGAGATCAAGGTCGGGGAAATGATCGGGGTCCGGGGCCCTTACGGCCGGGGCTTCAGTAGGCCTAACGGACGCTATCTTGTGGTAGGCGGGGGGACGGGCATCGCCTGCGTCATGCCTGCTGTGGAGGTATCCGGAGACCGAACAGTGGTGGACGTGGCTCTCGGGGCTCGCAATGAGGGTGAGATCATTTTCGAGGAGCGGGCCCGCAAAGGGTCCGAAGAGGTCCAGATATCCACCGATGATGGCAGTCAAGGAAGGAAGGGGACAGTGGTGGCCTTGGTCGAGGAGATGTTGGCCAAGCGTAGCTATAGCCAGGTTTTGGCCTGCGGTCCGGAGAGGATGCTCTTTTACCTCTTGGAATCGTGTAAGAAGTTCGGGGTGGAGAGCCAGATGTCCTTGGAACGCTATATGAAGTGCGGTTCCGGGCTGTGCGGTTCATGCGTCATCGACGGCAGGCGGGTGTGCGCTGACGGACCGGTCTTCTATGGGAGGGAGATCGATGAGATGGCAGAGTTCAACCGCCTCAAAAGGGACGAGGCTGGACGGATCATCAAGCTATGATCAACCGCTCAAGGTCATGGTCACTATCTGCTTGAACTCATCCTCGCTGACCCGGCCCTTCTTCTCACCCAATCTCTTCACTTGAGAAAGGATGTTGTTGAGCTGCTCCTCGGTGGCCTTCTTCCCAAGCTCATCGACCCTCTTACGCACGTAGTTGATGCCGGTGTGCTTCCCCATAAGTATATGGCGCTTGTTTCCGACCGCCTCGGGCGGGATGCTCTCATACGTAAGCGGACATTCCAGTATGGCGGCGACATGGATGCCGGACTCATGGGAGAACACGTTCGGCCCCACCAGTGGCTGATTCATGGGGCGAGGCAGGCGGGTATAGTTGGCCACGAGGTCGCAAAGTTCGGTCATCTTGCTGCAATCTATGCCCAGGTCGCAACTGTAGATGTACTTCATGGTGGGCACGAATTGTTCCAATGGTAGGTTGCCCGCCCTCTCCCCGATGCCGTTCACGGTAGTGGTGACCGCTTTCGCCCCCGCCTTGATGCCGGCGATGGCGTTGGCGAGGACCAGACCGAAATCGTTGTGAAGGTGCAGGGAAACCGGCGTCCTCACATTGGCACAGATGTGGGAGACAATATGGGTCATGGCCTCCGGGGAGGCGCATCCGACCGTGTCCGTGATGCCTAGCCTGACCGCTCCGGACCGCTCGGCGGTATGGAAGACCTGTAGCAGGAAGTCGAGGTCGGTTCGGGTGCTGTCCTCGGCGCTCAGGCTGGCTTTCAGCCCTCTCTCTCGGCAGTAATCGATGCTCTCGGCCACTTTTTCCAAGATGAACTCCCGGGGCTTCTTGAACTTGTACTTCAGATGGATGTCCGAGGTGGCGATGAAGAGCAGCACCATGTCCACCTCTGCCTCGGCGCAGGCATCTATGTCTGCCTTCGTGAGGCGGCATAAGGAAAGTATGTCGGCCTTCAGACCAAGTGAGGAGACCTCCTTGATCGCCTTCATCTCATTCTCTGAGACGGCGGCGAAGCCAGCCTCGATCTGAGGCACTCTGATCTCATCGAGCTTGATGGCGATCTCCACCTTCTGCTCGTTGGTGAACGCCATCCCTGGCGTCTGCTCCCCGTCCCGTAATGTGGAGTCATAGACTATGACGTCAGATAGGTCCAGCTTGGGATTGTAGGGGCTCAGCGCCGTAAGCTGCATGTTCCTTCGTTAGCCTCAGCGGTTAAATAAGTTTTTTCAGGAGCAAACACCTCCAAGGTCCAAGGATCCCATGGACAAGCCCACAGGCCGGCCGGTTCATTTCATCAAGGTCATCCATGGCAACATGGAACTGAACATACCGACCTCGCTCTTTGATGAAGGCACGGCCAAGGTACGACCGACCGAGGCGAGGAAGTTGCGGGAGAAATTGAAGTGCCAGTATCCTTGGTTGACGGACAATGCCGTGGAGGTCATATTGAAAAGTTCCAGCGAGGAGATGTCCCGTTTGATCGAGCAGCGCAAGACCCCTTCCCAGAAGGCCCGGGAGATGCTGAGATCGGGCCGATACCAGCAGGCGTTGGACTTCCTCGATGTCCAATTGGACCTCTACCCCGAGGATGTCGACTGTTGGTACGTACGGTCCGAGGCATTGTTCAAGCTTGACCGTCCAGAGGAGGCGTTCCGTGCCATGCGCCATGCGCAGAATCTCGGACAGCAGAAGCGGGGGAGTTCAACGGCGGTCCGAAAATAATGCCTTGATGGCCTCCGCGACCTCCAAGGTGGTCGCCCCCCAGGGCACCATGGCTATGTGGCCATGCACCTCATGGCCCTCTTTCACCTTGCAACATTTGATGATGGTGGGAACGTCATCTTCGATCACAAGGTTCTTGGGGCACATGTCCACAGACTCGGGGTCGTACCCATAGATGGAACGGAAGATACGACGGGAGAGGTCGCATCCCACCAAGGTTATCACCTCAAGGTCCAGGTCCGGCGTCTCATCCAGGTAGAAGACCTTCTTGCACGATGTCAACCCCGATGCTCGACAAGGGAACATGACGGCATCAGTTGTCACCAGACCCTCCTTCTCGTTCAGGTCGATGTCCACGATCTCTGGCACAATGGGAATCTCGACAAGGCCTGTGGACAATGCCCTTGCCACGAGCACGGAAAGTTTGGATGGTCGAGGTGGCACGACATCGATGATCCTTAGCCTAAGGACGTGGTCCACTTTGAGGAATGAGACGTGGTTGAACATTCCTGACACCACGACGGTCCTTCCACCGTGCCTGACGACCAGTTCAGCCATCTGCGAGACGTTCAGAACATCTATGCTGTCGTCCACGATGAACACCGTATCAATCGGAAGGGAGATGATGACCACATCGACGATGTCACGGAACAGGTCCTTTCCATGCTCCTTCTCCACCCTGATCACGGCCGTGTCATTCCGATACCGGAGGACCATATAGTCCGTCCTGGTGTAGGCCTTCATTTCCAAGGCCTTCTCCACGATATTGCTCTCAGTGAGGGGGAAGTCCACCTGACGGAGGGAGACGTCCTTACAATGGTCGGGCATCATCGATGGCATAATGTCTCCCCAATTATTTCTCATATCTGGATTGTATCAGCATTTTTAACATTCATCCCCCTCGGCACCACCCTACGGATCATTTGACAAATAAATTATAAATGAAGGCCTTACTGAGAACTTAAATCACTTGGGGTTGGGCGATCATGGCCGAGGTATTGATCTTATTGCTACAGGTCTTCGGGCTTCTGTTCGTTGTCGGAAGCATGCTTGCGATGGGCTTCAGCCTAACGTTGAACATGATCGTCCAGCCGTTAAAGAACTGGAAGCTCGACCTTTTAGGTCTCATCGGTAATTTCGTGATAGTCCCTGCAATCATCATTGGAATGGGTACTGTACTGGACCTACCAGATGATGTGAAGATAGGGTTTTACATTCTTGCACTGGCTGCAGGAGCCCCGTTCCTTCCCAAGTTGACGCAGTTCGCGAAAGGGAACATAGCCTATGCAGTGGGTTTGATGACCTTGTTGATGGTTGTGACGATAGTCGTTCTTCCATTGGTGCTACCGTTGATCGTAGAGGGCATCAAGATTAATCCCTGGGACGTGGCAAAGCCATTGATATTCCTGATGCTGACCCCATTGGGCATAGCCTTGTTCATCAACCAGAGATATCCGGACCTTGCCGACCACGCGGCGAAGCTACTCAATTCCCTGACGACGGTCAGCCTTTTCGCATTGCTGTTCCTCTTCTTCGCCCAGTTTTGGGACCAGATCATAGATACATTTGGAACTGGAACAGTTGGATTTGCTATTTTCTTCATCGCTATTGCACTGGTCGTAGGTTATTTCCTGGGCGGGAATGATCAAGGTACGAAGCGGGTATCCGCCTTAGGCACTGCTCAGCGCAACATCGCCGCAGGTATTTTGACGGCCACTGTCAACTTCCAGGACCGGCCCATGGTCGGTGTTACGGTACTCGTGGTCTCATTGGTCGGACTTATCATACTGATGGTCGTCGCAGGAGAATGGGGCCGGAAAAGCTCCAAGGAAGGTTCGGTCCCTAGGGAAGGGAATCAGGTCGCTTAGGGAAATATTGTGTGATGATGACTGAATTCCCACTTCACTATGATTGTTCACCCTACCCCATCCTATCGGACCATTAAATGTATAAACGGAAATATATCAAAAGGGTCATTCAAGATTATAGGGGATGGCGATGCACGAAGGTTTGGAGGTCAGCGTCAGCACCATCAGGGAACGTCTTTTCATGGAGAGGTTGCGTCTGGTGCAGCCGGAGAAGGCCGGTGCCCTGCCCAAGATGAAGGTGAAGGACCGCGCCCGCTACGTTGAGGACAATTGGAAAAAGCTCTTCCCTGGTCCTGACCCGGCACTTTTACGGGTCGTGAAGGGCCCGGTGCAGAAGTTGGTGACGAAGGGTATGGACGAGGAGGCGGACGAGGTGGTGCACTCGCATTTAGAGCCTCAGATCAAAGCCAAGATGCACAACACCACGGAGCTCTACATAATCATGCTCCGGTATGCCTTCAACGTCAAGGACCACACACCGGAGGAGCAGAGCCGACTCCTGCTTAACTATTACCTGTTGTTGGTAGAGGGCGTCTATACCGCCCAAGTCAACCTGGTGGCCTATCTCCTGACCAAGGCCGGCGCGACATATCGCTCGTCCAAATCAGTGAGCGAGCACGGCCATCAAGGTGGTTCGCTGGGCATGATCGAGGAGGACAGCCTATGGAACAAGCTTCGCTTCCTGGAAGAAAACGGCTTCGGGTTCATAGTGGAGGCGTGCGACAGACAGCTCCGCAACTCGGTGGCGCACCTGGATTTCATCGTCTTCACGAACGGTTGCGTAGGTTACGGTGCTAACCAGAGGAACTCCAAGATCATGAAGTACGAGGAGCTCGTGCATAAGGTGGAGGCATTGAAGTCAATATCCGACGCCATGGACCTGGCGGCGACCGAATCGATTCAGGCTTGGAGGGAGGAGGCCAAGAGGCCGAAGCCCAAACCGGCGCCGAAGAAGGCCAAGCAAAAGGACCCGGTGGAGATATTACGTCAGGCAGAGAACAGACCATCGAGGTCCCGCAAGGCGCAAGGGGATGGCGAGGTCAGGCTCTGATAGTCACCTTAATATCTTAGTAAAAACGTCAGGAGGGCAATGGACAAGAATCAGCTGGCCTTGGTCGCGGTGCTCGGCGGCATCGTTGTTTTCATCATCAAGCTCAGCGCCTATTTCGTTTCCAACTCCATTGCTCTCCTCTCAGACGCACTGGAATCGATCATAAACATAGTGGCGTCGATCATGTTACTGTTCTCCTTGAGGATAGCGGCTAGACCTGCTGACGCCGAGCATGAGTTCGGCCACAAGAGGGCCGAGAACGTCTCCTGCCTGATCGAAGGCATGTTGGTCCTAGTGGCCGCCTTCTTGATCATCGAGGCGAGCCTGGGCCGAGTATTCAATCCGGTGGAACTGAGTTCTGTGAACCTGGCGCTCCTCATATCGCTTTCCGCCACGGGGCTGAACGCATTGATGTCCTATTCGCTCTGGAAGGAATCAAAGCGTTCAGGGTCCATCGCAATGGAGGGTGATTCCAAGCACCTACTTTCTGACGTCCTTTCATCGGTCGGAGTGGTGCTAGGGCTCTTCATCGCCAGCATAACCGGGTATACCATATTGGACCCTTTGATGGCGCTGGTGGTTGCCGCGCTCATCATAAAGATGGGGGTCAGCCTGATCAGGAAATCGAGTAACGATCTCATGGACCACCGTTGCCCTGAGTCAGAACAAAAGATCGCCGAAGTAATGAAAAGGGACCACTCTTCATTGGAATACCATGATCTAAGGACCCGCAAGAGCGGGGACACGGTGTTCGCGGAGATGAAGGTGTGCGTGGACGGCGATCGCACTGTTAAAGAAGCACACGAACTGACCGAGAGGATCGAGAAAGACCTGGAAAGGGAAGTACCAGGCATCACGGTCATCATACATGTCGAAGATAATGAGAAATGCGGTCGGAAAGGTCCGAGCGAGCAAAATGCATGATACGTCCGGTCGGTCCAACATAATAACCAACCCGAATAACCAGGAATAAAGGTTTAATATCCCGGATGGAATCAGCCTGGTCAGGCCGGGATGACAGAGCGGCCATGTGGCGGACTGCAGCCCATATGGCGGATATCCGCATACCCGTGTTCAAATCGCGGTCCCGGCTCCACTTTCCCTTTCAATTTTCCGCTCTTAGACGTCGATGAACATCTCTTTGATTGCAACGCCCCAAGAGGAACCCATCCGTTCTGACACGCTCCGGATCGCTTCTGGCCTACGCTCGGCAAGGCTAATTTTCTTTCCGTTCCTCAGGTTCGCCCTCAGTTTCATGCGTGGGTTGATCTTCATCATCTCCGCAGACCGTGCGTTGCCTTCCTTGCTGAATCGGAAGATCACCAATTCCAAGCTCTCGATCTGCTCCCGCGGCAGGAACTCCGGCACGCCCCTTACCTTGCCCAGAACGCTCTGGGGCGGCACTAGTCCATCGGAATACACCAGCAAGGGCTTTGTAATCGGCGAGAAGGAATAGGACATGAACAATATCTGGAACATGGCCATGATGGCCAAGATCACTAGGAACAGATACCTCAAAGCCCCCAAGGATTCCCCCTCGGGCAGGATGAAGAGCCCGTAGCTAACCATGGCCAGTGCTATGATGTCCACCACGATCGATACCTTGATCGCCTTGCCCTTTGCCGCCGCATCCTCCGGCTCTGGTTCCAGTCTTTCCCATTGGACATGATCAGACGCGTTCATCCTCTTCCTCCATCTAGATGATGGCGGCAATGCCGCCACACCCATATCTCTTTTTTGTGAGGATATGGCCTAAGCAACAGGTCGATCCTCCATCAATCTTGACACTGCCCATTCCAACTCGACCCGAACCTGAGGGTCGGTCTCGGTCCCGACCATGGTGCTCAGGACGGGCACGCTGTCCATCGAGCCTAACATGGCCAAAGCCCATGCCGCATGACCTCGAACCAGTGTTTGTCCGTCCAACAGGGTACTCTCAAGGGTCTCTATGAAAGAGAGGTCTCCTGAATTGCCCATGGCTATCACGGCATTGCGTCGCAGCAGGTCAGGGTCCAGAGAGGGATGTCCCGACCGTGCCAACAATCCTCTGAGCTCCTCTGGGCCTGCTTTTACTACCCATTGCAGATCCAAACGGTCGCCCAGACCGACAACGAAGCGATTCTCCAGATCGATCAATGGCGAGACCGACTCATTGCGGGGGCAGACCTCTTGGCACAGGTCGCATCCCAATATCCTCATGCCTATCGCAACCCTGTGCTCGAAAGGTACTGGACCAGGTGAGGAGAGGATGGTGGAAAGGCAGCGGCTGGAATCGAGCACGTAAGGTTCTTTTATGGCTTTGGTGGGACAGAGGCGGAGGCATCGTTGGCAGGCGCCGCAACGCGGTTCCGATTCCTCATCCAGCCTGAGCTCCAGGTCCGTGACCACCGTCCGGAACAGGAGCCAAGATCCGAAGTCCTCGTTCTGGATGTTGGTGTTCTTGCCATAAACGCCCACCCCAGAGCGATGCGCCGCCGCCTTGACCGGCAATTTGACATCGATAGCCTCGGCCCCATTCCTCTTCAGATATCCGATGAGGAGGTCCTTCTTGCCATCAAGGTAAGGATAGAAATCATACCAGTGTTCTCTGGCCACCATTCCTCCACCATCTTCACCTCCCTCCCTTTCAGGAACGGGAGTTAGATACCTGATCCCGATGACGATGATGGACCGGGCAGAGGGCAGAAAGCGCCCTGGGTCGGCCCAGGCTTCCATTGATTCGTCGTCGTTGGGCAACATGGACGGCGGGACCCTCACCCAACCGTTCTTTTGACCGAGCCCCATCTCCTTTCGCCATTTGGTGAATGGCTGGACATCGGTCACTCCGACCAGGTCGATGTCGATGGAACGGCAAAATCTCTTGATGTCTTCAGAGGTGAGCATCGTCGTCGACCGACCTCTCATCCACCTCTATTTGAGGTTTTCAACCGTCTCACCATCTTTCGTGATGGACTATCTCAGCCATATCTTTGCGGTTCTTGCTGCCGATGAGGGTTCTGGTCATCCTGTCCCTCAGGCCCTCCTTCTCCGCCGGGTAGCCTAGGGGGGTGATGGCCACCACCTTGATGCCCTCGGGAATGCCAAGGGCCTGCCTTACTGTCGCTTCGTCGAAAACCCCCAACCAACAGGTCCCTAGCCCAAGGTCGGTGGCGGCCAGGACCAGCTGCTGCATGGCGATGCTGACGTCCACCAGGTAATATTGGATGCCGTTCCTTTCGCCGCTTTGTCTCGGGTCTCCGCACGCCACAATGGCCAAGGGGGCGCCCTTAAGCCAACCGTTGATGTTGCCTCCCAGCTTCTTTATGACCTCTTTATCGCTGACCACGATAAAGCTCCAGCATTGTTTGTTCTGCCAGGAGGGGGCTATCCGTGCCGCCTCCAAGACCAAGTTCAGTTTCTCTTTCTCCACCTCGCCTTCTCGGAAACTGCGCGCGCTCCTTCTCTCCCTCAGGACATCCATGAACTCCATCATCGAACCTCTGTGGAATAGAATGGAAGGACCGATACTCAAAAGCTAGGTTCGAGCGAATCCGTAATTACCTTGACGCGCCATATCGAAGGTGATCCAATGCTTTACAACAGCATCCTCGAGACAGTGGGTCGGACGCCGACGGTGAGATTGAACAACATGGTCCCAGTAGGCTCAGCCGAGGTGTACGTCAAATTGGAATCCTTCAATCCCACTCATTCTATCAAGGACCGGGCTGCCCTGGCCATGATCGAGGAGGCAGAAATGACCGGTAGGTTAAAACCGGGCATGTGCGTCGTCGAGCCAACGTCCGGAAACACAGGCATCGGGTTGGCCATGGTCTGCGCCGCCAAGCGTTACCACCTCATCCTCACCATGCCCGAGAGCATGAGCCAAGAGAGGAGGAAGCTTCTCAAGGCGCTAGGTGCCGAGATAATCCTTACCCCGGCTGGGGAGGGCATGGCCGGTGCGGTGGCGAAAGCCCGTGAGGTGTGCCTTTCAAAGGAGGGTAGCTTCCTTCCCATGCAGTTCGAGAACAGTGCCAATCCCGAGGTCCATTACCGCACCACCGCCCAAGAGATATTGGCAGACCTGCCGGATGTCAACGCCATCGTGATGGGGATAGGGACCGGGGGTACGATTACCGGCGTAGGCAGGGCCATCAAGGAAAGGAAGACCGGCGCCTGGATCATAGGGGTGGAGCCATCGGCATCGCCAGTGCTCAGCCACGGCCGGCCAGGACCGCACCGCATCCAAGGCATTGGCGCTGGCTTCGTGCCCAAGGTCTATGACCGGACGGTGGTGGAATGGGTGGTCGGGGTCAAGGACGAGGACGCAATCACCATGACCAGAAGACTCGCCAGGGAGGAGGGAGTTCTGGCCGGCATCTCTAGCGGGGCGGCTTTGCATGTCGCGATGGAGTTCGCACAGCAATTAGGGGTAGGGAAGAAGGTGCTGGCCATACTTCCTGACACCGGAGAAAGATATTTGAGCACTGACCTATTTTCTGACTAGGGTATGAGCTGGAAGGAAGACGTCTACACCGTGATGGAGCGGGACCCCGCGGCCAAATCGTTCAACGAGGCCTTCTACTTCAGCCCAGGGCTCCACGCCATCTTGCTCCAACGCATCTCCAATCGTCAATATAAGAAAGGCAACTTCATGATGGCCCGGGCCATCAACTACTTCGCTCGATGGGTCACTGGAGCGGACATCCATCCCGGGGCGACATTGGGCAAAGGGTTCTTCATAGACCATGCCACCGGAGTGGTCATCGGGGAGACCACCATCATC
>JACXTP010000111.1 GCA_016919625.1 Methanomassiliicoccaceae archaeon | reverse complement strand
TTGTCTCCCCCGCTGAGGCTGGGGAACATCTTGGAATGCAGCAGGGCCGGCTTGGGCATGCCGATCATCGGCGCCACGTCCCTCGCCACCCGGAAGTGGGCATCCTGATCGATACCGCACGGAATTAGGCATGGGGTGGCCTTTCCATATAGGGCCTGCTCAATGAAGCACGGTGCCGCCTGTATGCTGGTGTAGAATATCTCTCCGATGTTGTTGCTGTTGTCGAAGCCGAAGACCGCCTTGGCGGTCGAGAACGTCACACGCTTCGCCACCTCCAAGGCCAGGGGGTAGAGTAACTTGATGCAATCCGTGTCCAGCACGATCTTGGTCTTGGCCGGGTCGAAACCTAGGGCGATGACGTCCAATGCGTTCTCATATGCGAAGTTCTTAGTGTCCTTCAGGGAGAGGTTGTCGTTGAAGAGGAACTTCTCGTCGTCGGTCATCTGGAAGTAGAGTTTGACGTCGAAGGTGTCCTGTATCCACTTGTTGAATATCCAAGGGGTCAGGTGGCCTAGGTGGATGTGACCGGAAGGCCCTCTTCCGGTGTAAAGGAAGAACTTATTTCCCTTGTCGTACTGGTCCAGTATCCATTCCAGGTCTCTCTGGGAATAGAAGACGCCCCGACGCAGCATCGGATGGAGCGGACCGTACTTGGCAAGGCGATTAAGCATCTCCTCGTCGATCCTCTTCGTCCCAAAGCGGGTGATCAGCTCATCATAGTCGATGTCGCCGCTAACCTCCCAGGGGGTGACCTTGAAATCGTTCATCATCGCACCGGCGCGGCGGAGAATGGTCGTAGGCGTAATAAACCCTTGGCGACAAGTTTGATATTCTGCAAGATGAATGGTTTTATTAGGTGGAAATATGGAGGAGGACCCGGCCAAGGTCTACAAGGAGAGTGCCGAGAAGGAAGAGGAGGCCATGATAGAGGGCTTGGAACCCTTCATCATCACCGAGGGCTTCGCCGAATCGGAGGGGATGTATGGCATCATGCCGCTCTCCCAATTCATCCGTCTCCAAACTGTCGCATGTGTCGTCATAGGTCTGGTGACAATCCTGTTCTGGGCAAACCTATACCCGAAGGGGGATTGGTTGACACCGTCGTTCTTTACGGCCTTTTTAGCCATCATGGCCATTTACACTGTCTTCAAGGTCTGGGACACCACCGTTGGGAGCATTTGAGCATAGGACCACCAGTAAATCGATTGCTTAAAATATCAATGATGGGTGTGCCGCCGTTAAGGGTCCCTCATGGACGTCATCGACATCGTACTCTTCATCGCCAGCTTCGCCCTGATCTTGCTAGGGTGTCAGTTCTTCACGAATGCCGTGGAGTGGTTGGGGAAGAGGCTCGAGCTGGCCGAGGGGGCGGTGGGCAGCGTACTGGCAGCGGTCGGGACCGCCCTGCCTGAGACCCTGGTACCGTTGATCGCCATCGTCTTCGTGGGTGGCACGGCCGGTGAGGAGATAGGGGTGGGGGCCATCCTCGGGTCCCCCTTCATGCTCGCCACCCTGGCCCTTTTCGTGACCGGGCTGGCGGTCATCCTGTTCCGGAAACGTCGCAACAAGGGAGTGCTCTCCATCAACGGCCAGCTCATCCGCCGCGACCTGAAGTTCTTCCTCATCGCCTACACCATTGCCGTAACGGCCGCATTCGTGCCGGAGGACATGGCCTGGGTGAGATGGATGGTGGGAAGCTGCCTCATACCCCTTTACGTCTATTACGTCTGGGTGACCATGCGCACCGGAGAGGTCTCGGATTGCTCCGAGTGCAAGCCGCTCCAGCTGCAGAAATGGTTGGACCGCTTGAGGGGGAAGGACCGGAGGAGCATGGCGAGCTCCACCCTGGCGGTCGAGGGAGCGTTGGCAGGGGCATCCAAATCGGTCACGGATGGGGGTACTCCCGGAACGGGATTGATCCTGGTGCAGCTCTTCCTGGGCCTTGGCGGCATAATTTTCGGCGCCACCATCTTCGTGGACCAGGTCGAGTCTCTGGCCGCTGCCGCTGGCATCAGCGCCACCATCCTTGCCCTCATCATCGCCCCCATCGCCACCGAGCTTCCGGAGAAGTTCAACAGCGTGATGTGGGTAAGGGAGGGCAAGGACACCTACGCCATCGGCAACATAACCGGGGCCATGGTATTCCAGAGTTGCTTCCCCGTGACGATCGGCGTCCTGTTCACGTCCTGGCACCTGGACCTGTCGAGTTCGACCGATGTTCTGATGGCCGCGAGCATCTTCATCGCGCTATTGTCCGCCAGCATCATGTACCTCCGCGCCACCGCCACCGAGCTAAAGCCTTCAGCATTGCTCCTAGGAGGGGCATTCTATGTGGTGTTCATCGCCTTGGTATTGATCCTGACCTGAGGTTAAAAAATGACTGGGACAATACGACCGGGTTTCATCGATGAGGACCGTTACGATCGGTCCAGACGCATCGCCTGGTTGGATGTGGAGAGGGTGCGGAGGACAAAGTGCCTGGTGGTGGGCGTGGGGGCCTTAGGCAATGAGGTGGTTAAAGACCTGGTACTCTCAGGAATACAGGACATTACCATAGTGGACATGGACCAGGTGGTGCGCTCCAACCTCAATCGTTGCGTTTTCTTCCGCGAGGGGGATGCCGAAAGGTCCCTGGCGAAGGTGGACGTGGTTGCCCAGCGGGCCATGGAACTGGCACCGGACGTTCGCATAAACTCCATTGAGGGCAAAGTGGAGGACATCGCAACGGAAGAGCTGGTTAGATTCGACGTAATATTTGGGTGCCTGGACAACATCGCCGCGCGCTTGCACCTCAACGCTCAGGCCGGTCATGTCAAGGTCCCCTACATCGATGGCGGGACCGACGGTTTCAGAGGTAAGGTCCAAGTTGTCCTTCCCCCCGCCACTCCATGTCTGCAATGCGCCATGAATCAGAGCCACCAGAGGATATTGGAGAGGAGGTTCAGCTGCACCGGGGCGGAGGTGGTGGTGCACGAACGCAAGATTGCCGCTGAAATCACAACTAGCAGCATCATCGCCGCCATACAGGTGCGAGAGGCGTTGAAGGTCATCTCCGGCAGAAGCGAGGCCTGCATCAGGCATGTCGAGTACTATGACGGATACCAGGTCCGCAGCGAATGCTACGAGTTGGAGCTGGATCCGGACTGCCCCAACCACGGCTGAATATTCTCATTATCCGTAAAACTAATTCTAATCGAAAGTCATTAAAAAGCACCGCGCCCTCCCAAAGGTCCGGTCGTTGTGATGAACGTAAGGATCAGGAACGCGGAGACGGGCGGCACCGTCGATATGGAACTTGAAGGGGAGAACACCGTCCAGGAGATCATTCAGGGAGCTTCGGCCTTCTGGAACAAGGACGATGGGGCGTATGTCATCCGCAAGGGCAAGCGCTTACTTAGGGGACAGCAGAGCGTAGCACAGTCCGGCATCGCCGACAGCGATGAACTTGAGCTCATCCCCGACCCCGAGGGCGGGGCCTGATGCCATTACCCGTCGAGATCCTCCGGTCCAGATTGGCCAATGAGTTCTCGGCCTGCGAGCGGGGCTCCCGCGCCATTGTGCAACTATCCGACCCTGAGATGGCCGTCTTCCCGGTCTCGATCGATGTAGGCCTGCCAAAAGTGCCAGGTCCGGTGCTGGAGGGGGAGAAGGTGGTTTACCGGTACGACCATCGCTTTCGCATGATCATCACCAAGAACTATCCCTTCGAAAAGCCCATGATCATCTGGCTCACACCGATATTCCATCCCAATATCATGATGCCGGAGGATGGGGGGCACCTCTGCACCCGGTTGTTGGAGGGTTGGTCGTTCAATTCCAACCTAGTCACCTTCATCAAGGGCATCGAGATGCTGCTCATCTCACCCAATGGGTCAAGCCCGTTCGGCACGGAAAGCTGCACCCGGGCCGCCCAGTACTTCAATGCCCAAGAGCGGCGATGCGTTCCCCTGGTCGTGCCGGTGCAGCCCAAGGTGGTGTGCCGCTGATCCGACCGCCCTCCATAATCGCATCGAAGGACCTGGAGGTCACCGACAAGGTCCCGCCTCCACCTGAACGACTAGCTCCACACAAATGGCTCGGCCGTGGGGCGCTGAAGAAGTATTGTCGCCAAGAACGACAGGGGTTGGAGCTTTACCTGTCCAAGTTGGCAGAGGAGCGCATCCGCAACCATGCCTTGAGCAAGAAGGAGGAGAGGCTGGAGGTGATGGGGTTCCTACTAGGTACGGTGCATCGTTTCCGCAACGTGACCTATACCATAGTCAAGGACGTGGCCACCACCTCGCTAGAGGCGACATCGGTGAGCGTTCGCTTCGAACGGGGGGGTCTAGAGGACCTGTTCTGCGCACTGGATACCACCGATTTCAACTACGTGCTGGTCGGTTGGTACCATTCCCATCCCGGCCACGGCTGCTTCCTATCCGAGACCGATGTTAACACCCAGCTGCGCATGTTCGATCGTCCATGGCACAGCGCCATGGTCATAGACCCGGTGCAGATGGACATCGCCGCCTTCGCTATGAAGGATGGAAAGGCTGTGGAGAGACCTTTCGCGATATACTGGGACGAGTTTCAGAACCCCTATTATGGGGAGACGGTCCGAAACAGAAGGGTGCGCTCAGACCCAGATGGCATGGCGGCGCCGCAATGATCCCTCGTTCTGGTTAAGTCGGGCCATGAGCATCGGCACCAGTGAGTCCATCATGATGAGCGTGGCCACCTCGAACAATGTCCCTAGTGGCGCGTACTTCTTGCGCTGCTCGTCGCGGCAGGGTGTGATCTCCAGAATGATGTTCGAGGCGGACCCGAGCTTGGAATGGGCCGACGAGGTCACGCTGACCACCTTCGCACCGATCCGACGTACGATGTTGGCGGTCTGTACGGCGGACATGGTCTCGCCGGTGTTGGAAATGATTATCACCAGGTCGTTGGACTCGACGATGGGGGTGGTCATGTCACCGACGAAGTGCACGTCCAGGCCCATCTGCACCAGGCGCACGGCGAAAGACTTGCCCACCAAGCCCGACCGGCCCACACCGTAGATGAAAATGGTCTGGGCGGCGATTATGGCGTCAACGATCTCGTCGACCTTGCTGTCATCCACCTTCTCGATGGCCGTCTTGACCTCATTGAGTATATATGCCGAGGTGTCCTTCAATCGTCCTCATCCTCGTCGTCGAAGTCATAGTCGTCCTGCTGCTTGGACTTTCCCTTGTCCTTCTTCTGGACCTTGGAGTCCTTGGAGACCTTCTTGGTGAGGATGCGCTCGAAGATGACCTTCATGTACATGGCGTCATGCTCGAGCAGAGGTGAGCTGGATATGATGGTGCAATCAGGGTTCTCGTCGGCCAGGAACTCGGCCAACGGCTCGAAGCGCAGGTCGCCTTTCTTGATGGGGGTGACGCGCTTCTCGTTGCCTCCCTCGTGCTCCACGCCAGAGAAGTGGGTGTAGAAGTGGCCGTCCACTTGGCGGCGAACCTGGTCGAATAGGTCCCCGAAGTCCTGTGCATCCCGCAAGGTGCCGTTCTGTCTGGCATGCAGGTGGGCAAAGTTCAGCACTGGCACCACTCCATCGATCTGGTCACTTAGCTCTAGGATCTCCTCCAAGGTTCCGAAGACCTCGTGCCGGCCCGAGGTCTCGAAACCGAGGTGGGGACGGAGCTTGTTCTTCTTCCACCAGTCCATCACGCCACCGACGCGCTCGGCGATGGCCTCGGCCGCCTTGGACTTGCTCAGGTCGCCATAGAGACCGATGTGCGAGACCACCAGGTCCCCCTCGATCTGATTAGTGAGCAAACCGGCCCAGCGTATGGAGTCCATGCTCTTCTGGGTGAGCTCGTTTCCGGAGGTCATGTCCATATAATAGGGCGTGTGCATGGAAAGGGCGACATCCAATTCCTTGCCCATCTTTCCCAGGGCATGGAGCTCCTGGAAGTTCTGCACCAGGCCTGAGGCCAGGGTGATGAGGGTGTCGTCCTCCTTGATCTTCTCGTTGACGTTGTTGATGATGGTGCTCTTCTTGCCTTTGCGGCGCACAATCTCGATTATCAGGTCGCTCTGCACCTCTAGGGGGGTGAGGCCCACCTCGTCCTCCTCTGGCAAGCGCTCCACGACGTTGACGCGCACCATCTGGACCTCCATGGCGTTCAGCCCGAGGTTGTGCACATCCTCTATTCCGTCCTTAATCGTGCGACCTTTACAAGAAAGAGGGATACCAGCCGGACCGAATCTAATCATAAATAGAATACCACCCTGGGATGAGCATATCGGTATGAAGGAGGTATTATTTAACGCCTCTCCGGACTTATAAAACTTTTTAATATTTTATATTAAATTAAATTCATCATCCCACCCATGGAAAGGGACCAATGGATTATAATCGGTGTTCCGCCTTTTCATGATGATGTGTCCTGAGATGAAAGATGTGGTGTCCAAGAAGGTGCAACAATGGGAGGCCCAACTGATCGACCTGAGCCTGCGCAACCGTTTGCTTAACTACAAGAAGACCAAGTCGGCCACTCTCATTGTCCGGGACCCGGACCCGGTGCACGTGTTCAAGGACTTGGTCGTCGACAGGATAAAGCAAGGCATCTGGTGCGAGAGGTTCCGGGACGACTTCAAGGAGAGCCAGAACGGTGGCCGCGAGTGCCAGCTGTACAACTATGTTGGTTTGGCGAGCGGAAAGGAGGCCCCGTCCACCCTCAATCCCTATACCGAGAAGGTCCTTGGCAACCTCCGTTACAAAGCGGGCAGCTACCAACGCGAACAGGGCATCAACGCCTTGTTCGTGGCTTTCGGTGAGCTACATTGGAAGGAAGACGAGAAGGACGACATGCACATCGCTCCGATCCTGCTAGTGCCCGTATCCTTGGTCAAGAAGGGGGTCATCGGTGCGCACACCTTGCAGATGGAGGGGGACGAGGTCTTCCTCAACCCTGCCCTGGTCCTCAAGGCCAAGAAAGAACTGGGCCTGGACCTGCCATTACCGTCGGATGACCTGGAAGCCTTTGACGTTAAGGCCTACGTGCAAAACCTGCATCCACTCTTCGCCCGCAGGAACGGTTGGTCGGTCACAATGGAGCAGCCTTTCATCGGCCTCTTCACCTTCGCCAAGGTGGTGATCTACGAAGACATGCTCCTCAACGAGGGCGAGATCACCAAGCACCCTGTGCTGAGAGCCATGGGCGGCGACCCGACGATGCTTAAGAAGCCATCCCAGGAGGGGGACCTGGGGGAGCCGGACCCGCTGCGCACTTTCCAGGTCTTGGACGCTGACTCGAGCCAGATGGATGCCATCGATGCAGTGAAGCGCGGAGACAACCTGGTTCTGCAAGGACCGCCCGGGACCGGTAAGAGCCAGACCATAACCAACATCATCGCCGAGACGCTGGCCCAGGGGCGCACCGTGCTCTTCGTCAGCGAGAAGATGGCGGCACTGGAGGTGGTGAAGCGCCGTCTGGACCAGTGCGGCCTGGGCGACCATTGCCTGGAACTGCATTCCACCGCCCCGAACAAGCAGGAGGTGCTGGGCAGCATGCTCCGTCCTTTGCAGGCGACGGATGTCAAGCTGGAAGGTACGGAGGAGTACCGGCTGAACCAGCTCAAGGGCGTTCGCAACGAGCTCAACTCCTACCTGCTGGCATTGCATCGTAAAAGCTCCCCGTTGGGCATGAGCGCATTCCAAGCGCACGGAGAGCTGGCATCATTGTACGACCATCAACAGTTGGTTTTCGAGTTCAAGGAACCGTTCGGCGTGGATCAGACCCGTCTGGAAAGGATCGTGGCGACGTTGCGCCGACTGGCTGCCTCGAGGGATGTGGTCTTCAAGCGGGAACAGCATCCGTGGCGCGACCTGGACCTGAAGGAGCTCAGCCTGGCCCAACAGGGGGAGATGCTGGTCGCCTTGGAGGACCTGGACCGTTCCTCGGACCAAATGGACAAAGAACTGACAGAGCTGTGCGGGGCGACCGGTCTGGCCCGGCCCCAGGACGTCACGGCCCTGCGCCGCTCTCTCCCTTTGTTGCAGATGGCGGCACGTTCGCCCTCCCCGCCGTCGGCCTGGTTCGACCGAGGCAAGATCAAAGGATATCAAAAGGATGTGGCCGGATGGCGGTCCGCGTTGGTCCGGACCCCCGAGCTGGAACGGGACCTCTCCTCACGCTACAAGAAGGAGCTGTTCGACCTGAACGGGATGGAATGGGTGGACCGTTTCGAGAAACAGTATTCCGGGGCGTTCCGCATGATCAACTCCGGGTTCCGCAAGGACAGCGCCACTTTGAAAGGGCTCTCCACCAGCGGAGCGTTCGGCTACGAGCAGGCCTTGACCGACCTGAGGAAGCTCCAAGAACTGCAGGAAGGCCTGCGAGGGATCAAGGCGCTGGAGCTAGGCGTCCCTTGGTTGGGGCGCTACAGCTCCGGCCGGGCCACCGACCTGACAAAGGTGGCGGAGGGGTTGGACTATGCTGAGGCCTTCACGAATCTAGAGGGCTACGACGATCGATGGAAGGCTGTGGCCGAGGAGGGCTCCCCCCACCAGCCGTTGTTGGCCCAGATGAACGAAGCGGTGCAGCGTTCCCTGCAGACCTGGGACAGCTCCCACAAGGTGATGCGGTCGTTCCTCTTATCAGGGGAGCTTCGCCTCTCGGGCAGACCAGTTGAGAGCGTGTCGTTGACGGAGGTGAGTACCTGGGCCGACATCAAGTTGCGCGAGAGGGACCGGCTGGGGGAGTGGGTGGAGTACCTGGCGGTGCGCAAACTGATCGCCGAGGAAGGCCTGGGGCCGTTCTACGATGAGGTGCTCCGCCGGAACGCAGACCTGGGGGACCTGGAGCCGTTGTTCCTGCGCCGCTTCTGGCAGCTCTGGTTGGACGAGCTCTACAAGCAAGAATCGTTGCTAGCTCGGTTCAACCCGGTCGAACAGAACGACCGGCTGCGACGCTTCCAGGACATGGACCGACAGCAGCTTGAGCTGGCGCGCACGAGGGTGAACGCCATGCTCCAGTCCCGGGTAAGGGAGAGGATGCGCACCGCGGACCTGGCCTGGACCCAAGGGGCGGAGTACCTGAAGAAGCAGTATGCCAGCAAGCGCCGGGCGCCATTGCGGGAACTGCTCATCAAAGGTGGTCCGGCGGTGCAGTCGCTCAAGCCCTGTTTCCTCATGAGCCCGATATCGGTCAGCCAGTTCCTGGTGCCACCGCAGAACGGCGGGCTGCGTTTCGACCTGGTAGTGTTCGATGAGGCCTCCCAGATCGTGCCAGAGGATGCGGTCTGCTGCATCATGCGCGGAGCCCAGGTGGTGGTGGTCGGTGACAACAAACAGCTGCCCCCAACTCGGTTCTTCGACAAGTTGGCCCAGGGGGAGTACGACGAGGAGGAGCAGATGGACCTGGAGAGCGTTCTGGACGAGTGCGGCACCATCGGTCTGCGCCAGAAGATGCTCATGTGGCACTTCCGTTCCCGCCAGGAATCGCTGATATCGTTCTCGAACTACCACTTCTATGAGAACCGACTGCAGACCTTCCCCAACGCTGACGCGTCCAGCAAGGACGCCGGGGTCGAGTTCGTCCATGTCCCGGACGGACGATATGACCGGGGCGGGAAGAGGGACAACCGTATCGAGGCAGCGGCGGTGGCCGAGCTGGTCATAGCGCTTTATCTGACGGACCCGAAGCGCACCATCGGGGTGGTGGCGTTCAGCGAGGCCCAGCAGGATGCCATCATCGACCTTTTGGAGTACAAGACCAAACTGGTGGCCCACGAACACCCGGAGATCGAGCAGATCTGGGAGACCGAAGGCGTCGAGCCCTTCTTCGTAAAGAACCTGGAGAACGTGCAGGGGGACGAGAGGGACGTCATGGTTTTCTCCATCGGCTACGGGAGGGACGAGGCTGGCAAGCTGACCATGAACTTCGGACCGTTGAATCAAGAAGGCGGCGCTCGTAGGTTGAACGTGGCCATAACCCGGGCCAAAAAAGCGGTGAAGGTGGTGAGCTCGATACTGCCGGAGGACATCCAGACGGACGATTCCAGCCCGCGTGGCCTCAAGCTCCTTCGAGATTATCTTGACTATGCCCGGGCCAAGGGGGAGAGGGTGGCCCTCACCCCCGAGGACGTCAAGGCGGCCAAGTCGAGGCAGAAGTTAGAGGAGTCGGTGCAGCTGGCGTTGGAGGCTAGAGGTTATACCGTGGCCAGGCGCGTGGGCGCCTCCGCCTACCGGGTGGACCTTGCCATCATGGACCCCAAGGTAAAGAACAAGTATGTACTGGGCATCCTCTGCGACGGGGAGCTTTATGCCCAGTCGAAGAACGCCCGGGACAGGGAACGCCTGCGCTCCGACGTGCTGGGCAATCTGAGCTGGAAGCTGGTCCGCCTCTGGTCCGAGGAATGGGTGCGGGACCGGGACCATGTGATGCAGAAGCTCGAAGCGGACATGAAGGCCTTCGGACTGGACCCGGAAGCATTGAAAAGAAAATAGGCCTGGCCTTGCCTAAAGCCCCATCCGCCCGATGGGAAAGGTATATTAAACCCCTCTCCATTAGCGACGGATACCAATGTCGGGAGAGTCAGAACTATGACACTTAAGAAGACTGATCCGAACCTGGTCACCCTCGTCGACGACCTGAAGAGGTCCTCGAGGGAGAACGGTGCGGACATCTGGCGAGACATTGCTCTGCGTTTGGAGAAGCCCAGAAGGAACTGGGCAGAGGTAAACCTGAGCAAGTTGGAGCGATTCACCTCCGACGGCGACGTGGTAGTCGTCGCCGGCAAGGTGCTGGGAGCAGGGGCCATAAGCAAGAAGATCACTGTGGCCGCTTACGATTTCTCTGATTCCGCGAAGAAAGGCATCGCGGAGGCCGGAGGGAGCAACCTGACCATAATGGAACTGGTCAAGCAGAACCCCAATGGCTCCGGCGTCAAGATCATGAGGTGAATTGGATGATCGTATATGATGCTGATAAACATGTGGCCGGTCGTCTGGCGACAACTGTGGCCCACCAATTGCTCAAGGGAGAGGACATCGTCATAGTCAACGCCGAGAAGGCGATCGTCACTGGCGACCGGGACAACATCCTGGAGAACTACAAGGCAAAGCGCGACCGTGGCTACTCGCACTCCGGTCCGTTCTACCCCAGGCGCGCGGACCTGATCCTGAAGAGGATGGTCAGGGGCATGCTGCCCTACGACGTACCCATGGGAAGGGCGGCCTACAAACGCCTGAAGGTCTATGTGGGCGTACCAGAGGAGTTCACCGGCTCTGAGAAGATGACGGTGGAGACCGCGTTGCGCAGCACGACTGGCAGGTACATCACCATCGGGGACATCGCTGAGTCCCTTGGTTCGAAGGTGAGGTGATACTATGGTTAAAGTCATCAACACGAGCGGAAAGCGGAAGACCGCCGTCGCCCGCGCCACCATCACCGAGGGATCCGGCAAATTGAGGATCAACTCGGTCCCGGTGGAGGCATGGCAGCCGGAGCTGGCCCGCATGAAGATCATGGAGCCCTTGGCTCTTATCCCGGACAAAGCGTCCAAGGTGGACATCGACGTGTCGGTCGCCGGTGGCGGCGTAATGGGTCAGGCCGAGGCCACCCGGACCGCAATCGCTAAGGCCATCGTCGATTATTACGAGGACGCTGAGCTGGCAAGGGCCTTCAAGCAGTACGACCGGTCGATGCTCATCTCTGATGTGCGCCGGAAGCTGCCGAAGAAGCCCCTGGGCCGTGGTGCTCGGAAGAAGAGGCAGAAGAGCTACAGGTGAGCAGATGATAATACCGGTGAGATGTTTCACGTGCGGCAAAGTGGTCGGTTCCTCCTATCAGACCTTCGTCAAGAGGGTGCAGATGGGAGAGGATGCGAAGGAAGTGCTGGACGACCTCGGTCTGAGGCGCTACTGCTGCCGCCGCATGATCATATCGCACTCGGACCTGCTCGAAGAGCTCATCCCTCTGGGTTGAAACCCTTTTAACTCAACCCCTTTATCAATGGGTCTGTGGGGTAGCTTGGTATCCTTCCAGCTTGGGGTGCTGGTGACTCCAGTTCAAATCTGGACAGACCCACCATATTCCTAATTTTAAAATTCAACCGGTTCTACCTTTCTTTTTTACGCTGGATGGCACACTGGAACCTTCAGAATCCCAAATTCAAATTCGTTCGACTGAATTGTTTGAGAGGGCTGAGGGATTTTTAAAATATTGGCCGAACGTGCTCGAAAAGTAAAGATAATGGTTGGTTGCCACTAAATTGGATTGATATGATCGTTCAAGCAAACGGTCAAATGCACTATACAAGAATTTTGAGGTACTCACTCTCAACTTTTGGTGCAAGAGAATCCCACAAATAGGATTGTGCCAAAACTTTGGACCTCTCTGCCTTTTGGGTCCTTTGCACGTCATCCTTCAATAATTTCTCGATTTTTTGAGCAAGATCGATATGGTCCTTCGGCCTACAGAGCAATCCACCATCCTGGACGACCTCTGGCAAACCTCCCACGTCGGTGGCTACTATCGCTTTCCCATACGACATCGCCTCCGCGACCGCGATTCCATACGATTCGAAGATCGACGGCATGACAAAGAGCTTACAAGAGGACAGTAGTTCACACTTCCTCTCCTCGCACACCCTTCCGGTCATTTCCACTTTGCCCTGTAAACCGTCCTTCTCGATCTGCCTCTGTAGCTTACCCAGGAGCGGTCCACCACCACAGATGATCAGCTTGGAGTCCACTGATCTCATGGCCCTTACCAAGTACTCTAGACCTTTGGTGTTGACCAATCGGCCCATGAAAAGGATGAAGTCCTCCTCTTTCTGTGGCGCAACACACGGGATCTCGATGCCGTTCGGGATGGCAACCGTCCTATTAGGGTCGAACCCTCTCATATCCAGGTCCTTCTTAACGAACTCGCTGACACAGATGACCTTTGAGAACTTCTTGAGATGCCTTTTCATCATCTGGTCGTTCACCAACGAGGGTAACCTCGTTATCCCGACGCCCTCGCCGAAGGTGTTGTGGAAGGTGAAGACCTTCTTACCTGGCCAAGAACGGGCGATCTTGTTATAATCGGGTGCCCAACGGTAATGGAAGTCCACCAGGTCCGGCTCCAGTCCCTCGAGCGCCTCCATCAAGCCTTTCGTCGAGACATGGGGCGGATTGTAGATATCGATATAGCGCGAGGGCAGACGCACAACACGGTAACCGTCAATGACCTCCTCCTTGCTCGTCCCCTCCAGTTGGCTAGTCAGCACGATCATCTCATGCTTTTTGGCCAGCCTCTTCGAAATATGATGCACTCTGTGCTCGATGCCTCCCAGGAATGGGTAATGGAACGGGTTCACCTCGACTATCCTCATACAACGGTCCGACCAAGCTAACGACAGGGAGGTAGTCGCTACCCCATCATTAATTCTTAGTCTTTGCATCATTTTATTACGTCATGACCACTCATAAAACGACGATGACCGGTCATATCTATGTCCTCAAGTACAAAGGGGACCCCGGGACGAAGTTCGAACAGTTCCGCAAGTTAGCCAGGACAATGGAAATGGATTTCGAGGGAGACCTAGAGAAAGGGCACTTCAACGGAGGACCATATGTGGCCGGTTTCCACATCAGTTTCAATGGCAAGTATGAGATCAAGGGGGACAAGATCGAGGTGACCATTTTTGAGAAACCCGCCCTTGTCACATGGGAGCTGGTGGAGAGCACCCTGAAGAGATTCATCATGGAAGATTAGGACGCGTTCGGGGAAGGTCATTTATATACCAGGGTACAAAGTCATTGGTATGGTGCGACGCAAGATCATCAATATCGACCGGGGGCTGTGCAATGGCTGTGGCCAATGCGTCATGGACTGCGCGGAAGGCGCCATCGAGCTCCGTGATGGCAAGGCGCATGTCATCAGCGACCGTTTCTGCGACGGCCTGGGAGCCTGCCTCGGAGGCTGCCCGACCGGCGCCCTGACCATCGTGGAGAGGGACTCGGAGGATTTCGATGAGGAAGCGGTCAAGGAGCACTTGGGTAAGAAAACCTGTGACGACATCCCCATCCAGGCCTGCCCCGGTTCCGGTCCGAGACGCTTCAAAGCTCATCCCACCGGGGAGGTGGGTGCGGTCGCATCGCAACTCTCCAACTGGCCCATCCAGATCCGCCTGGTCCCTCCAAATGCTCCATATCTCCGCAATGCCAAGCTTCTCATAGCCGCCGACTGCAGCGCCTTCGCCTGCGGTGGTATCCATCGAGACTTCATCAAGGACCGGGTGGTGCTCATCGGTTGCCCCAAGCTCGACGACAACGAGGAGTTCGTCGACAAGCTGGCCGCCATATTCAAGGCGGCCGAACCGCAGGATGTGGCCCTACTTCATATGGAGGTGCCCTGCTGCCGCGTCTCCAAGAAGCTCGTCCGCCTGGCCATCGAGAGGTCAGGCAAGATGATCCCCATGAAGGAGTACATGGTGACGGTGGAGGGCGGCGCGGTGCAGCAAATGGCCTAGTCCCGCTTGTTCACTTTGCAGCTCAGGCTCTCCACCTCGAGCTTGAGCACGACGGTCTTGTCCATGCACCTGTCGGTCACGACATAATCGCCAGGGTGGTAGTGCTTCATGAGCGCCTCCACACCCTTGTCCCTCTCCGAAGGGTCTGTCACCACATCTATCGTGCCCTTACCCATGACGCACTTGAAGTTATTGCTGCACTTATAGGCGTCCCGATCAAGGACGAGGCCCTCGTCGATGTCGATCTCAAAGCTGGCCTTTCCAGTGCGTCTCACCAGGTCCATCTTCCGGCCCTCCTTGGCGCAGTGGAACCATAGGCAGTCGTCCGAGTAACCGAAGTTCATCGGAACGATGTATGCCTCATCCCCGTCCACCAATCCCACGCGGCACACCCTCGCCGCTTGGATGATGGAATCGATCTGGGCCCGGTCCTTTATCTCCTTCTCCACACGCCTCATGGCATTGGTATCGGGCATCGGGTAAATCACCTCAGCGGAGCTTGTATCCGCAGAAGGGGCAGAAGACCCCTCCCACATCCGTCCGACCGCAGTTGCGGCAGAATCGTGCCCCGTCGGGGTTCTCCGGCGGCGGGGGCGCCCCAGCAGGGGGTGGCGGCGGTGGTGGGGGGGCGTAGCTGGTGTTCATCACCGTGTATGTCGAGGGGGCCCATGGCGCGCCATACTGCTGCTCCTCCGTCGGCAGCGTGTCCTGGTCCGGTCTCTTGATGATCCTGCTGACCCCGATGACCGATGCCACCACCACAATGGCGAACACCCCTAGTAACACGATCTCCCAACCTTCCAAGGTCAATGATCCTCCATCATCGTCCTGGGCCGTGGCGTTGGCAGCGATGACGAACGGACCGATGTTGTAAGAACCATTGGCCGCGTTTCCATCGACGTTGACGGCACGGATATGCAGATACCATAGCCCTTCCGTTAGGGCCGGGCTCTTGGACTTGGCCATGGCGGTGTCGATGCTGTCGTCCGGCACGGTGTCAGGCTCCCCGTCCCAGACGATGGAATAACCAGCTATGTCGCCAGAGTAGTCGATGGCACCGCTCCAGGTCACTTCCACGGTCGAGTCGTCCGATTCCTGCATTATCTTGTGGCTGGAGTCATAGGTGCTGGGGTTTAGCGGATAGCCGAGGTCCACCTGGAAACGGGCATGGTAGAAGATCGTGCGGAAGGAGTCGTTCTTCTCCGGCCAGGCGGTGAAAATTTCGACCATGCTTTGGGGCTCGTCATCACGGAAGATGTTCCAGAAGGTACCAAACTCGTTGTCGATCCGGTCCCCGTTCCCGTCCGGGTCCCATGTGGGATTGTCTGTGGCCGAGACCCCGTCGTAAATGTCCCAAATCACATTGGCCACGGCGCCCTCCACTATGTTGCCGTCCCAGTCGCCATAATCTCCGTTGAAGAAGGGGCCGTCGGCGTACACAGTCGATTCCATGTTGCTGCCGTCGGAGCGGACCGGGTTACCGATGACCGCTCGCTCGAAGAACTCGGCCCAGCCCTCGGTGATCGCAAAAGGACCATTGGATACGCTATCGATATAGTGAGGGTCCAATCCCTCGGTGTAGGGAAAGCTGCCCCCCCTTACGGTATAATGGATGCAATGACCGTACTCATGCAGGATCGTCCCCTGGTCCCAGATGTGCCCATCCTCGGCCGGGATATCAATGACCGTGCCCGAGGAGCTGGGCCAGGTTCCTGAGGGCCAGTTGATGGTGACCTCGTTCATCTCAAAGCCGGTCTGATCCTTGATCCAGAGCGCCCCGGCCCGGGCCGCCTCGAAGGCCGACCATGCTCCCCGGTCCTCATTGGTTATGCGGTGGTTGATGGTGCTGGATGAGCTCAGGGTGAAGACGCCGGTGGACCATTCATAGACTGAGTTGGACAATATCGTCGTATCCCTCACCTCGACGAATCGTTGGTCCGAGGTACTGATAGTAAGCTCGAACTGGCCTGCGGTGAGGTTGGTGAAGGTGACCTTGCCTACGCCATCCGTCGTGCCATTCCTTTCCACGAAGGAGCTGTGGGCCCCAACCCTCCACAGCTGCACAAGGCCTCCCTTGCAAGCAAGGACGCCGAGACCGTTCTCTGATGAATAGTTGAATCGGGCGGTGAGGATTATGTCCGTGGTGCTTGGGGCGAGAGCTTCAGCGCTGGAGGGGAGGTCGAACGCCGCCAACCCCGGGGCCTCTGATGATGTCCTCTCCATATTCAGCCTGGGAGGATCAACGCTTGGGCTGGTCGATGAAGGCCCGATGAACGCCAGAGGCGTGAACATGGTGGCCAACAACAGAAACGCAATCAGGACGACGCGAACGCGGACCGACATACCAAGTGGTTATCCTCACGAACCTGGGCGTTAATCTACTTTGTGTCTTGCCCTCCGAGAGTCTCATGGACATAGATTGGATACATGCTGGATGAGAGTTGGATGAATCATCCAATTTAAATATCCGCAAGCCATATCTCCGGGCACATGAGAGCAGCCTTGATGACCGGCCCTGGGTCCCTCGTCGTTGAGGAGATGGACGAGCCGGAACTTCCCCCAGGAGGGGCAGTGGTGGAGCTGCTTGCCTGCGCCATCTGCGGCACTGACGCCAAGATGCTGGAGCATGGTCACAAGGACCTGGTGTACCCTAGGGTGCTGGGACATGAGATGGTCGGTCGCATCGCGGAAGTTGACGGTAAGGTGCGTTCATACCGCGAGGGTGACCTGGTCCAAATATGGCCAGGGATCGCCTGTGGCGTCTGCCGCCCCTGCTCACGCGGGCATGACAACCAATGTCACCGTATGGGCATCCTTGGATTCAACCGTGACGGAGGATTCGCCCAGCGCATGGCTGTGCCGGCGGAGAGCGTCCGAGGAGGCGGTCTGGTCCGCCTGCCGGCGACCGTCGATGCTGCGTTGGTAACCTTGACGGAGCCGTTGGCATGCTGCCTAAACGGCCAGGAGCTGGCCTCCGTGAGAGGGGGGGACGCGGTGCTGATATTCGGTGCCGGGCCCATCGGGTGCCTGCATGCCATCGCGGCCAGGTACAAGGGGGCGGGCAAGGTGCTCATGACCGAACATCTGGAGGGGCGTCGGGCGCTATTGCCTTCGGGTCTGGCCGATCGCATCATCGACCCATCGGTAGAGGACATCGCCTCGATCGTGGCCGAGGAGACCGGCGGGGAAGGAGTGGATGTCGTGCTCATGTCGACCCCAGAGGTGCGGGTGGACAGCTGGGTGCTCAAATTGGTGGCCCCCCATGGCCGGATCAGCGTCTTCAGCGGACCCAAGAAGGGCAACTACGAGGTGCCGTTCGATGTGCGCTCCCTGCACTACCGGGAGATCACCTTGGTGGGGGCGTACGGTTGCTCCAGCCGCCACAACCGCATGGCTGTTGAATCGCTGCTCTCGGGTGAACTTGATGTGGAATGGTTGGTCACTGAGCGAGCGACGCTGGAAGAGATCGGACAGGCGTTCGAACATGTCAACGACCGCATAGGGATGAAATCGGTCATCACAAAATTCTGAGGTGCGAGGATGGAAGAGAAACTACGGTACTTCGGTGGAAAGGTGGATGCGTTGATAAAGGGAAAGGACATCACCCGGGCGGAGGCCAGGGACCTGTTCCGAGAGGTGCTGTTGAACCAACAGCCCGACCTGCAGCAGGGCGCGTTCTTGGCAGCGCTGACCGCGAAGGGCGCTACCCCGGAGGAACTGGCGGGCAGCTGGGAGGCGATATATGATATCGATACCGTCAAGGTCAGACCGGAGGTCCCTGGTCCATTGGTGGACAACTGCGGCACTGGCATGGACACCATCAAGACCTTCAACATCTCCACCGCCGCCTCCATAGTGGCCGCGGCGGACGGCATCTACATGGCCAAGCACGGTGCCCGCGCCATCACCTCCAAATGCGGAACGGTGGACATCGTAGAGGCGCTGGGCGTGGACGTGGAGTGCGATGTCTCGGTGGTGAAACGCAGCATCGAGAACGCCGGAATTGGCATGTTCAACGGCATGAGCGGCAAGGTCCACCCCCAAGCGCTCTACCGTATCCTCTCCCAGGTCCGCTTCGGGACGGTGCTGAACATGGCTGGGTCCCTGGCCAATCCCGCCCTGCCGACCTATGGCGTCCGGGGCGTGTACGCCAAGGAGATGGTCATGCCCATTACCAAGACCATGCGCGAGATCGGCTACCGCCGGGCCTTCGTGGTGCATGGAATGGACGCACATGAGAAGCGCGGCCTGGACGAACTCTCCACCCTCGGACCCACATATGTGGCGGAGCTCCACACCGACGGGGAGATCGAGGAGTACGTGCTCAATTACAAGGACCTCGGGCTCCCGACCGCCAAGGAGGAGGTCATCCTCTGCAAGTTGAACAAGGAACAGGAGGCCATCGAGCTGCTGCGGGTCCTGTCTGGCGAGGACCACAATTCCCGTCGTGACATAGTCTGTTTGAACACCGCTCCAATACTCTACATAACCGGACATGCCAAGGACCTCGAGGAGGGCGTGCGCAAGGCCGAGGGGATCATCGACTCCGGCAAGGCGATAAAGAAGCTACGCCAGTGGGTGGCGGAACAACAGAGCGGCGACTCGACGGTCAAGGTGGAACAGCTGGACCGCCTTATCGAGAGGGCGGGCGCTTTGGTGAACTAGGGATGGCCCATTGTTCCCGGCTCTTTTCCTCCATCTGTTTCATGGAGGCTTCGCGGGCTACGGCCCGCTCTTCCCTGTTTTCTTGCCTGGCCTCGTAATCGTCCCGCTCCTTGTCGGCGGTGATGATGATGACGCTGTTCTGTTCCTCCCCCTCCAGGGAGACCATCGGTTCCTTGGCGGAGCGGCGGACCCTCTTGATGAACCCCTCGAAGAACGCCAGGTCCTCATTGGTGGTCTCGACGAGCAATTTGATCACGAAGGTGTGGATCTCGTGTATGGTGTCGAAGAAGTAGGAGATATCGGCGGAATCGAACAGCGCCAGGAAGCGGTCCTTGTCCTTCTTGCGGGCGGAGAGGGCGCGAACTTGCTCCTCCCAGTTGTCCTGCATCGCCACAGGCAGCGTCTCTTTTCCCAGGACCTTCCATTCCAGCATGAGGCCGGGATACGCCTTGGGCCATAAGAGGGTTTTGCTTGTCCCGAACGGCCTAGCATGCCTTGAAGATGAACGATGACCGATCTCCGACCGGACCCTCCGGACCTCGCTGGGCCACCATGATAAATTTTATCAAGGCATGCCGGCATCATCCCCGCATGTACGGCGCAGGCGGGTATCGTTACTACAAGGACAAGGTGGCCAGCGACCTCCATGGTTGGAGGAACGATGCGACGTTGGTCGAGAAGATCACCGTGGCCTTGCTATTCGCCTTGCTCACCGCCCTGGCCTCGATGGTCCGCCTTTACGTGCCGTTCACTCCAGTGCCCTTCACCGGGCAGGTGTTGGTGGTCCTCCTTTCCGCCGTCGTGCTGGGACGTTACGGAGCGATCAGCCAGGTCATGTTCCTGGCCATCGGAGGTTCTTTCGGTCTGTTCGCCGCCGGAGGCCTTATGGCGCTGGTAGGCGTGACCGGGGGCTATCTGATCGGATTCGTCGTCGCCGCTGCATTCTTAGGCGAGCTGGTGGAGAGGAAGAAGAGCTGGACCTACGCCACGGTGGCCCTGTCCATGGCGGTCGCGGTGGGCCTGATATACCTGTTCGGCGTAGGACAGCTGGTGATGGTCCTAGGCATAGGCTGGTGGGAGGGTATCGCGCTGGGCGCGGCTCCTTTCGTGACCGCGGACGCCCTGAAGATCGTGATGGCCATAGGGATGGCCTCTTTCCTTCTTCCGCTGCGGAAGTGATGCCATGACCGAGAACCTGCCCGAGCACGACCACTGCCAGATCTGCGACGACCCGATAGATCTGGGCCAGAAGTTCTGTTCCGAGAAATGCCAAGAGGACTACCGGAAGGAGGTCAAAAAGGAGAAGCTCAGGAGCTACCTCTTCTTGGTGGCGATCGGAGTGGTGGTCCTAGTTGTGACCGCGACATTTTTTATGATCTAATAGGGTCGGCTCTTCCGGCGCTGCACCGCGTCCGTCATGCGCAACGCCTTGACCGTTGGACCGACGTCATGGACGCGGACGATGTTGGCGCCGTTCATTGCCGCCACCACCGCCGTCGCCAAGGAACCCTCCAGGCGCTGCTCGGGAGTGCCTCCCAATATGGTGCCGATGAAGCTCTTCCTTGATGTGCCGACGAGCAATGGCCTCCCCAGCCCGCGGAACTCGCGCAAACGGTGTAATAGTTCCAGGTTATGATCGGCGGTCTTGCCGAACCCCATGCCCGGGTCCACCATGATCCGTTCCGGTGCCACCCCACCATCCACCGCGCGCTGGATGGAAAGATGCAGTTCGTTGTAGATGTCCCCCACGAGGTCTTCGTAATGCACGTTGTGCTGCATAGTGCCTGGCTCTTCGCGCATGTGCATAGAGACCACGCCGCATTGATGGCCGGCCGCCACCTTGATCATCTCCGGGTCCCTCAGCCCGGATACGTCGTTGATCATCTCCGCTCCCTCTTGAAGGGCTTTCTCTGCCACTGTCGCGTGGCGCGTGTCCACGGATATCGGCACTGCGATCCTCCCGGTCAAGGCCTCGATCACTGGCAATATGCGGTCCATCTCCACCCTCTCTGCGACGGGCTCTGCGCCTGGCCGGGTGGATTCCCCACCTATGTCGATTATGTCCGCGCCCTCCTGCACCATTTGCATCGCCCTCTCCACGGCGGCGTCCTTACTATCGTAGGAACCGCCATCGGAGAACGAGTCGGGGGTGACGTTGAGAACCCCCATGACCAAGGTGCGGTCGAAGCGCAGCTCCCGCTTGGCCAAAGGAACTGGGACGGTGTATTCGGAATGGTAGTTGCGAATGGCTGTGGCGATCTCCATGCCATAATGGCCCACCGCGCCAGGGTCCATGGCCAACTGCTCGAAGAAGAAGGGAGCGCCCACCATCATCACCTTGCCGGAGCGCATCTTTCGACAGAGGAAGGCCTCGCCCCCCTTACCCTTGACCGCATCCTGCAGCCTGACCGCCTCCTCCCGATCCATGCCGTCCTGGATCACGAAGATGGACCCGAGCATTCGCCGCCGGTCCATGAAGTTCTCTGGAAGCCCGAAGCGACGCCACTCCGCCAGCGCCTCGTCATATGAGAAGTAGTGCCTCACCCGGGACATATCATCACCCCATCTGCCTGTCCACCAGCTCGGTGAGGTCCAGTACCTCCAGCTTGGCGCCTTGGCGCTCCTTGCCCAGACCGAGGTTGTTCACGCAGAACGGGCAGGCAGTGACCAGGTAATCGGCGAAAGCCGCCTCGTCCACCCGCTTGGCCGCGATCCGGGCCGACATCTCCGGATAGGCGGAACGTACCCCGCCCCCTCCACCGCAACAACGCGCCGTCTCCCTGCTCCGGGCCATCTCCCGGAACTCGATCCCTGGCACCTTGCCGATCACCTGGCGCGGCGGGTCGTAGACGCCACAGTGCCGGCCAAGATGGCATGGGTCATGATAGGTGACCTTCCCTTTCAATGGTCTAAGGTCGAGGTCCTTCTCGGCCAGCATCTCCGAGACATGCCGCACCTTGAATGGTACTTTGACGAAGCGAGGGTACTCCTCCTTGAACATGCGATAGCAACCGGAGCAGCTGAACACCACCTCGGAAACGCCGCGATCGGCGATGGCGTCGATGTTGCGGCGGAACAGATCGGCCACCTCCCCCTCGTCCCATCCCACCCTTTGAAGCACGGAGCCGCAGCACACCTCGTCCACGAGGGCATAGTCCATGTCCAGCTTGTCCATCACGGACATGGTGGCCCTGGCGATGCTCTGCGTCCGGTAGGATGCCGTGCATCCGGCGAAATAACCGACCTCCGCGCCCTTGTCCTCGACGCCCAACGCTTCCCGGACCGAGCGCTTCTCCCCGTAGGGATTGCCGGTGCGGAGCACGTTCTCGACGATGGCCCGGTGCTTGGGCAGCATCCGGCCGTTGGCCACCAGGTCCCGGCGGGCCCTTTCCACCACATCCACCACCTGGACCTTGGAAGGGCAGCGCCTCTCGCAGTCCTTGCAGGTGGTGCACTGGTAGAGGTATTCCAGCACCGAATCATCTGCCTCGAGTTCCTTGTTCAAAAGTCCGTATGACAGGACCATCCGGCCCCGGGCCACGCTCGGGTCCCATCCTACATCATCGAACGCCGGGCATACGCTCTTGCAGAAACCACAATAGGTGCAGGTGAGCAGCTCCTTCCTGACGTGACGGAGATGCTCCGCCTCGATGTAATCGGCCATCTTAGACCAACCTTGGGACGGTTACGCTACCGTCCAACATTACTAATACCTTTCCCCCGGGACGGGTGGCCAGGGCATGGTCGAGAGCTTCCTGGGCGCTGCGGAATGGTGTGATGTTGATCCTCTCCTGCGCCTCACAGCTAAGGCCCGTGACCGCGTAAAGCTCGGCGCGGTCCATGAGCTCTGCCAGCTTGGCCGCCTTGTGGTGACCGAGCTTGTACTCCATCTTCAGGTTCTCCATGATGCGCTTGGGGTCGCGGGAGGCGGCGAGCTGGTGATAGAACGCCTCGCCCCCGATGCCCTCCCGACACTTGGATACCAGGATGACCACCCCGCCGTCCCGCACCGCCAACTTGGCATTCTCAATGGCCTTCTGCGACTGGTACAGATCGACGTCCATCGGGTAGGGCGCCACGGTGATGACCACGTCCGCCCTCTCCTCGACGTCGACCACGAACACCTCGTTGGCCCAGTCCACCGCCTGCTCGAAGGCCATGAAGAGATCGCCGGACGCCACGCGGTAAACCCTATGGTATCGGTCCATCACCACCTGCACCGAGAAGACGTTGAGTCCTTTGACCGCGGTCAGGGCGTCGACCATGTCCTCGTGCACCGGGTTCCCCTTCAGGGCCAGCACCTTGGCCTCCGGCCTCATGGCCAGACGGTGGTTCTGCTCCACGGAGCGATAGGACGCCACGCCAGGCAGGAAGGACTTCCTCCCTCCGGTGTATCCGGCGAAATAATGGGGCTCGACGCTGGTGATTATGACCAGGCGATCGGCGCGGACCGCCATCTCGTTCACCTCCATCTCGGTGCCGTTCTTGGACACACCGAGAGGCACGCAGCGGTCCCTCTTGGAATCGTGGGCATGGATGCGGTCCCGCAATTCATCCAGATGGCCGCCGAAGATAAATCGCAGCTCCTCCTCGGTGGGGGCGCGGTGCGTCCCGGTGGCCACCAGATATCGAACCTTGGTCAGGTCGAATCGGGCCGACAGTGCGTCCAGCACTTTGGCGGTCGGGGTCGGCCTGGTGCCATCGTTCACGATGAAAACGATGTCCTTCCCCCCCTTCAAGAAGGAGGCTATGTCCTTCCCCCCACAGGGATCGTCTAAGGACGCGTCGATGACCTGCGCCTCATCGTGCACCTCCACCTCCAAAGGTCGGATGACGCCGAGGAAGCGCTCCCTGTCCAGCTCGATGTCCTGATGCCCCTTGGCACCATAGGGCAGTTCCACCTTGACCATACGTTCATGCGAAACGGCACCCCTCGATATAGAACTGTCCCCGGCCATGGCAACCTTAAAACGATGGCCTTGACAATGATGGTACGATGGTCAGATTGTGCGACATCGGCGAGAAGTCGGTGGTAGGGGCCCTCATCGACAGGATCGGCCCTTCCGGCGATATCGGGCTGGGGGACGACGCCGCGGCCGTGCGCCTTGGCTCCCGATACCTGGTGGCGAGCACCGACCTGGTGACCCGCAAGACGCATTTCCCTAAGCCCACCACGCCATTCCAGATGGGGTGGATGGCAGCTGCGGTGAACTTAAGTGATATCGCTGCCATGGGCGCCTTGCCCCTCGGCCTGTTGGTGGCCATGGGACTGCCCCGGGAAACGGAGCTGGAGACCGTGGAGGGCATCGCGGACGGCATAGGGGCCTGCGCGGAACAGGTGAGCGCGGAGTATCTAGGTGGCGATACCAAGGAGACCGATGACATCTGCCTGGTCGGTACATCGTTAGGCATGGTCCGGACGGACGGCATCCTGCTCCGTTCGGGGGCTCGCCCAGGCGATCTCCTGGCGGTCACCGGCGACCTGGGATTGGCCGGGGCCGGCTGGGCGGAGATAGAGGAGGAGGGGTTCCATCCCCTGGCCAGGAAGGCACTTTTAGAACCGTTCCCGCGGACAAAGGAGGGGACGATATTGTCGGCATCAGGTTGCGTGACCTCCTGCATGGACACATCGGATGGGCTGGCCATGTCCGTGCACGAGCTGGCCCGGCGCAGCGGGGTCGGATTCAAGGTCGACAGGAGAGCGTTGCCTGTGCATGTCGATGCCAGGGAGATAGGTGATAGGCTGGGCTTGGACGCGATGGATTGGGCGCTCCATTCCGGAGGCGATTACCAACTGATATTCACGCTGAACCCAGAAGGGGAGCCGCGGCTGCGCTCCATGCTGGGGAAGGGTTACACGGTAATAGGCGAGGCGACCAGGGAAGGCATCTTCTTGGAGGATGGGGACAGAAGGTCGTTCTTGGAGGACAAGGGTTTCGAACACTTCCGGTGGTGAGAACATGAAGGAAGCGATGTATTGGCATGTGAAGGGGGATGTGGTCCGTTGCGAGCTCTGCCCCCATCGCTGTCTGATACCCCGGACCAAGTCGGGCATATGTGGGGTGAGGCAGAACGTGCAGGGGAAGCTCATGGCCTTGACATACGGCATGGTCTCCTCCACGCATGTGGACCCGATGGAGAAGAAGCCATTCTACCATTTCAAACCAGGCCAGACCGTGCTATCCTTCGGGAGCGTGGGCTGCAACCTTGGATGCCTGCACTGCCAGAACTATTCCATATCCCAGGCTGCCCCGGGCTCCCCCTTCTTGAACCGCATCGAGGCGGAGGAGGTGCCAAAGATGGTAAGGGAGGCGGGATGCAACGGCGTCTCCTGGACCTACAACGAGCCCACTATGTGGATCGAGTTCGCCTCCGATGCTTCCAAGCTCTGCAAGAAGGAGGGAATGTTCACCAACTTCGTGTCCAATGGCTACATCCAGGAGGCCCCTCTCTGCGAGCTCAAGGGGGTGATCGACGCCATGAACATCGATGTCAAGGGCTTCACCGAGGACTTCTACAAGAAGGTGTGCAAGGCGCGTCTGCAACCGGTGCTGGACACGGTGAGGGTGGCGACCGAGCTGGGCATGCATGTGGAGCTCACCTACCTGATCATACCTACCAAGAACGATGGGGAGGAGGAGATCGGTCGCTTCTGCCGCTGGGTGGCGGAGATCGACGATGAGATGCCGGTGCATTTCTCGCGGTTCCATCCGGACTATAAGATGATGGACCTCCCGACCACCCCCTCCAAGACCATGGAGAGGGCGCACCAGCTGGCCCAGGCGAGCGGTCTGAAGTTCGTCTATGTGGGCAACATGCGCTCGGACGCGGAGAGCACCTTTTGCCCAGACTGCGGTAGCATGGTCATCCGAAGGTCCTGGTTCGATGTGGAGATGGTGAACTACCACCACGGTCGCTGCGGCAAATGCGGCCGGGACCTCCATATGGTGCCGTGAGCGCGATGGACCTGGAGGAGCTGAGGGACCGTCTGCTGATGGGGCGGGACATGACCGGATGGTGGCCGGCGGAGACGCCCTTCGAGGTGATGGTGGGGGCGGTTTTGACCCAACAGACCACCTGGGAGAACGTGACCAAAGCCATCGCGGCCTTGCGCAAGGAAGAGCTCTTGGACGTCCATGTGTTGGCCGATTGTCCGCCCGAACGGCTCATGCCTCTGGTCCGATGCACCGGGTTCTACCGTCAGAAGACTGGTCGTTTGATCTCCATGGCCAGGCACGCGGTCGAGGCGCATGG
>JACXTP010000110.1 GCA_016919625.1 Methanomassiliicoccaceae archaeon | reverse complement strand
TTCCAGGTGGTTAGCCTAGGTTCGATGTTTCAGCTCTTCTTGACCGATTGTGCCGTGCGCAATTATGAGGATGCCAAGCGTTGTGATTCCATCCTGTTCATGGACCTGTTCCACAAACTGCTGGAGAAGGGCATCTACCTTCCCCCTTCCCAGTACGAGACCAACTTCCTGTCCACGGCGCATAGCTATGCTCAGATCGATCGTACCGTCGACGCCTTCGCCGAGGCCTTGAGCGAGGTTTTAGAATGATGGTAGGTATCACATCGCTAGAGAAGACCGAGGGGGACCTGCCTTGACCAAGCTGGCAATATTGCGCACCAAGGACAAGAAGGAGGAATCGGTGCAGCTGGCCCAGGAGATGGGCTTCGAGGTCATCTTCGCCTCGCCGTTAGAGCTCGCCGAGGTCGACTCTGCCAAGTTCTGGCAGTTCGTTGATGAGCTGGAATCAGGCAAGGTGGACCTGGTCATCCTCACCAGCTCCACCGCAGTCAAATTCATGATCCAGCTGCTCAACAAGAAAGGCCGGGCCGAAGGAGCGGTGCGCAAGCTCAACCAAAAGGGCATCATCGCCATAGGCCCCATCACAGCCGACGCGGCCAAACGAGAATGGATCAAGGTCACGGCCATCCCGGAGAAGTTCACCTCTGAAGGGCTGGTGCAGCACCTCGGTGCCATGCTCCGTCCAGGTGACCGGGTCTGGGTATTGCGCTCGGACAAAGGCTCCGAGGTCATAAGCAAAGGGTTGAAGCAGCTCGATGCCATCGTCGAGGAGGTGGCCGTCTACTCTTTGGAGCGGACGGAGCCAGACCGAGGACTTCTGGACATATGGTACCAGACGTTGGACGGGCGGATCGATGCCTACGCCTTCACCAGCTCCATGTCTGCCGAGACCTTCGTGCATGGGGGGGAGGAGAGGCATGGTATGAGGAAGTTCGGGACCGCTCTGAACGGAAAGATCATCGCCGCCATCGGAGAACCGACACGAAAGGCGCTGCAGGACCTGGGCTTCGACGTCGACGTCATGCCGGAGAAGGCCACCTTCAAAGACCTGCTCCTGGCGATCAGGGGCCATCTGGACAAGAAGTGATTCAACGCTGACGGAGCAGTTCCGCCAGCGCCTCCTCCACCGTCAACGGTGGTACGAAGTTGCGTTTGGTGGCGTCGCGCCATTTCGTCATGAGACGCGAGAACGATGGTAGTTCAAGGTTCGCCTCTTTGAGAACCGCCTGGTCGTTCACGAGGGCGCGGAAGTCGCCATCGAATATGATCTTCTTCTTGAGCACGATGACCCGGTCCGTTAGCTCGAACGCCACGGAGAGGTCGTGCGTTGCCAATACGAACCCTTGGTCCAATGATTCCAAGATGTTGACCAGGTCCCTCCTTCCTTGAGGGTCCAGGTTGGCGGTGGGTTCGTCCAACAATAGCATGGGCGGTGACATGGCCAGGAGTCCGGCTATGGCCACTCGCTTCTTCTCCCCGATGGAAAGGCGGTGAGGGACGCGGTCCTCAAAGCCAGCGATGCCTGCGAGCTCCATGGCCTTGGCCACCCGTTCCTTGACATCCGTCTCCGTCAGGCCCATGTTGATCGGTCCGAATGCCACATCCTCCCAGACCGTGGGCATGAATATCTGGTCGTCCGGGTCCTGGAAGAGGAACCCCACCTTCTGGCGAACGGTCCTGGCATCCTTTTTGGTGAGCAGGGTCCCCTCCACCTCCAGCTTGCCCTTGGTAGGATAGTAGAGTCCGGCCATGAGATGCAATAAAGTGCTCTTACCGGCACCGTTCGGTCCTACCAGGGAGACGCGCTCCCCCTTTGCGATGGCAAGGCTGATGTCTTCAAGCGCGAAGGGGCTCTCCGGGTATCGATACCACACATCCTGCAGCTTCACGACGTCCATGGAACCACTCCTAACTGAGAGGCGATCAGGTAAGCGCTCAAGGAAACGTACAACAGCCCCATGACCGCGTCCCGCGCCCTTACCTTGAGCAAGGTGAGGGTCTTGATCTCACCGCTGTAGCCACGGGAGAGCAGGGCATCGTAGATCTTCCCTGCCCGCACATTGGACCGAACGAAGACCATGCCGATGGTGTAGGATATGGTCTTGAAGGCCTCCTTGTCCAACAGGCTCCTTCCGCCGGTGAACCCTCGGGACTTACGGGCCAGGCGCATGCGGCCCATCTCGTCCAGGAGCACGAAGATGAACCGATAGGTGAACATGACCAGGTTGCAGATGAGCGGGGGCACCTTGAACCAGCGAAGCGCCCTCAAGGTATCGAAGAAGGGCGTGGTGGCGATCATCAGCAACAGTGCCAGCACCGAGGTCGTGATGCGCATGGCGATGGCCAGGGCGCTCTCCGGCCCAGAAGTGAAGAGCATGGTCAAGGCGGCGAACAGAATGAACGGGAAGACGATGGCATAGTTCTCGGCGATGTGCAACAACGGCACCCCCGATACCTCGATGAGCAGGACTATGAAGAGCAAAGCCCAGAACAGGATGGCGATGTCCCGCAACAGGGCCACCGCGATGACGAACATGATGGTGCTCGCCAACTTCACCCGGGGATCGAATGAGTAGAACCGGGATGCCTTGGCATACTTGTCGATCTCATCATGCCCGAACGCCATGCTCAACCTCTCTTTCAACCGCGTATTCAGGTGCCAGGCCCGGCACGCGCCACGATAGCTCCCACGGTATTGAAAATGGAACCCCATCGCGGGTATTTATCGCTTATTACTTTTTTGAAAAAATTATGCAGGGAGGGGGCTCAGGCCCAACCCAAACCGATTTCGAGGGATCATTGGGAATGGCCCGCTCTCTTCCGAGACCTGACCAGGAGATAGAGGCCAACGAACACCAGCATGACCACGAAGAAGCCGATGATGCCCATCAACAGGCTCCCTCCATATCCGTCGCCGTAGTCGAGGGGCGCGGTCCAGACCGGCTCGCCCTCACTAACACCGTTTTCCTCCATGACCTTTTCCAGTCCATCACCGTACATGGCCGAATAGGCGTAGAAGCCCACCAGTCCGATGGCGAAGATGACAAAGAGCGCAGCGATGGCCTTGAGGTACCTCTTCTCCATCAAGCTGCCACCTCCTTACCGCCAGTATCGACCTCATCCTTTCTTCCGATCTGCATCTTCAATGACTCCGGGGAGACCTTGCTCAGGAAGGCCACGATCCCGGTGGTTATGATGCCCTCACCGATCCCGATGAGCGCGTGCCAAGCCATCATGGAAGGTATCACGATGACGCCCTCGATCCCATAGTCGCCCCCGGACAGGTCGTAGCTGAACGCCAATTGCAGAGCGCAGGCCGTGGCGGCGAGGAAGACCGCCAACCACGATGCCGTGAAGGTGGCGGTGTACTGCCTTCGTCCCTTTAGGGCCCAGAGCACCGCTGCCGTGGCGATGGGAGCGATGACCGCCATGTTAAGCAGGTTAAGGCCCAGGGCGGTCAGGCCGCCGTCGCCGAAGACCAGGCATTGGATCACCAGTATGACCGTCATCACCACCACCGAACCGTAGAAACCCAACAGAATGCACGCCAAGGTCGCGCCTATGAGGTGGCCGGTGGTCCCTCCACCCACTGGGAAGTTCAACATCTGGGCTATGAAAATCCCGGCGGCAAGGACCGCCATGAACGGGACGGCCTTCTCGTCGATGGTCTTAGAGACCTTGTAGATGGCATAGGCCACCACCGGCAGGGCGATAAGCCATCCGATGACCAGCACCGTTGGGTCCATCAGTCCGTCCGGGATGTGCACTCTATTCCTCCTACAGCGAAAGGTTTTCTTCCGTGCTACTCAAGAGAGCCTGCTGTATTTAGACGTTATTACGATTTATTAAAAGGTGTTACGAAGGAATTGCCAGCGTAGCACCGTTCAACGACACTCGTCCTTGAGGGACCGTACATAGGCGGACACCTTTCGGGGCCCTTCGCCCTCCATGATACGTTTCAATATGGCGCTCCCGACGATCGCCCCGTCCGCGCTGTGGATGCGCAAATGCGCCACATGCTCCGGCGTGGATATGCCAAAGCCCGCCGCAACGGGCATTGTTCCAGCACATGCCTTGGTCCGCCGCACCAGCTCGGCCAGGTCGCCATCGGAGCCCGTCCCGGTGCCGGTGATGCCCAGCCTGCTCACGAGATAGAGATAGCCGGAGGAGCTTGAAGCGATCTGCCTCATCCTATCGTCAGGCGTCGTGGGCGCCACCAGTTGCACCAGGTCCATTCCATCTCTGATGCAGCACTTCCTAAGATGAAGCGACTCCTCGAAAGGCAGGTCAGGCACGATCAGGCCATCGGAACCCTTCTGGGCCGCCATGGAGGTGAACTCCGACTCGCCCATGCGGAAGATCGGGTTGTAGTAGCCCATCAGGACGATCGGCGCTTCGGTGTGAGAACGTACCTCCGCCACCAGGTCGAGGACCCCCCTCGGTCTCATCCCTCCGCGTAGCGCGGCGTCCGAGGTGGCCTGGATCACCGGTCCGTCCGCCACCGGGTCTGAGAAAGGTATGCCCACCTCTATCATGTCCGCGCCCCCCTCCAGACAGGCCATCATGTACTCGATGCTCCTGGCCCGGTCCGGGTAGCCAGCGGTGAGGTAGCATATCAACGCCATCTCGCCCTTGCTTCGCAACGATGCAAATCCATCGGATATCCTGCCCATCAGATCATCCCCAGCGCATACACGGTCTCCAGGTCCTTGTCCCCCCGGCCAGAGATGGTGATCACTACGGTCTTGTCATGGGCCATGGCCTTGGCCCGCTCCATGCCTGCATGCACTGCATGGGCTGATTCCAATGCCGGGATTATGCCCTCCACCTGGGACAGGGTGCGGAACGCCTCCAGCGCTTCCGAGTCGGTGACAGCGCAATATTCCGCCCTTTTGATGTCCTTGAGCAGGGCGTGCTGCGGACCGACACCAGGATAGTCGAGGCCAGGGGCGATGCTGTGCGCCTCCTTCACCATGCCGTCCTCGTCCTGGAGGAGATAGGACTTGCACCCCTGCAGCACACCGACCTCGCCGGCGGTCAGGGTGGCCGAGTGCATGCCCGTCTCGAGACCTTTCCCGGCCGCTTCCGCTCCTAACAGGGCGACCTTGCGATCTCTTAGGAATGGGTAGAAGGTGCCGATGGCGTTGCTGCCACCCCCCACGCAGGCCACCAGCAGGTCCGGCAGACACCCTTCCTGTTTCCTCATCTGGACCTTTATCTCCTTGCCGATGACGCTCTGGAAGTCCCGCACCATGGTGGGGTAGGGGTGCGGCCCGGCCGCCGTGCCCAGCAGGTAATGGGTGTGACCTACGCTGGCGGTCCAGTCGCGGAACGCCTCGTTGATGGCGTCCTTGAGGGTGCGGGTGCCGATCTTAACCTCGTTCACCTTCGCCCCCATCAGGCGCATGCGGAAGACGTTCATGCGCTGACGCCTCACGTCCTCCTCGCCCATGTAGATCTCGGCCTCCACGCCTAGCACCGCCGCCGCCATGGCCGTGGCCGTGCCATGCTGTCCCGCGCCGGTCTCGGCGATGAGCCTGGTCTTGCCCATGCCCTTGGCCAGCAGCGCCTGTCCCATGACGTTGTTGAACTTGTGTGCTCCGCCGTGGCAAAGGTCCTCCCGCTTGAGGAAGATCCTCGCCCCGCCGCAGCGCTCCGTGAGGTTGCGGGCGAAATATAATGGGGTCGGTCGGCCGCCATAATGTTGATTGTACCAGGCCAGCTCACTCTGGAAACCCCGGTCCTTCTTGCTCCGGCGATATGCCGCCTCCAGCTCCTGCAATGCCGGCATCAGCGTCTCCGGGACGAAC
>JACXTP010000109.1 GCA_016919625.1 Methanomassiliicoccaceae archaeon | reverse complement strand
CATCTCAGCATTGACGCCCAATGCTTCCACGCTCTGGCGCATGGCCTTGGTCGCCTTCTCCAATTCGGAGGTCAGCTCGAAGAAACGTTTCCATAGATTGGCAGGCACGTACACGTTCGCCTCGATGGCCAGCTGCAGGTCTCGAGAGGCCTCTTTGCCCCAATCGGCCACATCCTCCATGCGCCGGACCAGGTGCATGAGGTCCTCGCGCTCCTTGGGGGCCAGGTCACCCTTGGCCAGCTCCTCGGACATTCGTTCCTCGACGTTGTCCGCTTCCTTCTCCGAGAAGACCGTTCGCTTCAAGGCCTCCAACGCCTTGGTATGGTCGTTGTTGGCCATTGCCCCGAAGGCCCGGTTGATCTCAGAGACGGTGTCGCACACCTTCTCCGCATGGTCCCTTATGCCTTTGGCTATGACCGATTCCCTTCGCTTACCGAACCAATCCGTCATAGAACTTTTTTCATTCAAGGCTGATCGCCTCCTCGACCCCTTCCCGAGGACGGGGGAACAGCACTGCCGCTCTCTTGTTGACCATCAGATAAATGTCTTGCCCTATTTGATAGAGATGTCCATCGGTTATCGGTACATCGAAGTTCATTTCATCATCGCCCTCTGTCGTCGCCTTGATGCGCCAGTATGTGCCCATGTAGATGGAGCTGGTGACCTTGGACCTAAGTCCGGTGGTGAACGGGTAGATGAACTCCGGCCGGACCGAGATCACCACTGGATCACCTGGCTCCAGGGTCGACCCCAAGACCTCTATGGTGGACCCTTCCCGGATCTCGATCCTGGTCAGGCTGTCCACCTTTTCCCTCACCCAGCCCTCCAAGAAGTTCGATTCGCCGATGAAGTTGGCCGTGAACAGATGCTTAGGCTGGGAGTAAAGCTCCTCAGGGCTGCCTGCCTCCACGATGGTGCCTGCCCTCATGAGCACGATCCGGTCCGAGACCGTCATCGCCTCCTCCTGGTCATGTGTTACGTGGACGACGGTGAGACCGAGAGCCTTGGTCAACCGGCGCAGCTCGTAGCGCAGGTCCACCCTCACACGGGCATCGAGCGCGGAAAGTGGTTCGTCCAGGAGCAATAGGTCTGACCCACTGGCAAGGGCTCGGGCCAAGGCCACCTTCTGTTGCTCCCCGCCGGACATCTCGTCAGGGAACATGGCCATCCGGTCCAGCAGCTTGACGAGCTTGAGATGCTCCCGGGCCACCTTTTCCTGCACCCCTTTGTCCGCCCCTCTCGCCCGACTGCTGTAGGCGACGTTCTGGGCGGCGTTCAGGTTGGGGAACAGCGCTATGTTCTGAAAGACGTAACCGATGCCCCGGTCCTCGATGGGGACGCCCCGCATGTCCTTTCCACGGAGGAACACCTTGCCATGGCTAGGTTCGATGATGCCAGCGATCATGCGGATGAGGGTGGTCTTACCGCAGCCCGAGGGGCCGAGGATGGTGACGTATTCCTTGTCCCGGATAACCAGGTCCACCCCGCCCACGGCCACCACTTTTCCGTAGGTTTTTCCCAACCCTTCCAAACGTACCTCCGGCATCAGTCCACCCTCAGCTCCTCCGCGAGCCCGTTAGCAGGCAGCGGGAACACCGTGGCCTTTTCCCAGGCCCAGTGCACGTTCACATCGTCCCCCACCGCTAGCTTGCCCATCCTCCAGGAGGGCACCTTCGAGCTTATCAACCCCACCCCTGGCACCTGGACGTCGATGAATAGGAACTTGCCTTCGAACAGGATCCTCTCGATCCTTCCCTTCAGGGGGCCCGCCTCCTCCTTGCTGATGTCGGTGTTGCCCACCTTGATGCCGACCACCACCTCTTGTCCGATCGGGAACTGGCACGCCCTTGCATGCACTGCCCGACCATCGGAGAGGCGGACCGTGGTATTACCGGCCTTGGCCTCAACCTTCCCAGTGAAGAAATTGGATTGGCCCACGAAATTGGCCACGAACGGTGAGTTAGGATTGTCGAATATCTCGCCAGGAGTTCCCACCTGCACTATCCTACCATACCTCAGGACGGCGATGCGGTCGGCCATGACCAAGGCTTCCTCCTGGTCGTGGGTGACGTGCACGGTGGTGAGCCCTAGCGTTTTCGCCAAGGATCGGAGCTCATGACGGAGGTTGATGCGCAGTCGGGCATCCAAGGCACGCAACGGCTCGTCCAATAGGAGGATCTCGGTGCCGGAGGCCAAGGCCCGGGCCAATGCGGTCCGTTGCATCATGCCCCCGCTCAGTTCCTTGGGTAGGGCGTCCGCCCGAGAGGAGAGCCGGACGATGTCCAACATATCAGCCAGAAGATGCTTCTGGTCCGCGTCCGGCATGCCTCTGAGATCCGGCCCAAAGAGAACGTTCTCGGCCACGGTCATGTGCGGAAAGAGCGAATAGGTCTGGGAAAGCATGACCGCCCCCCGGTCCTCCGGTTCCCATCTAGTGATGTCCTTGCCGTCTAGGAGGACGGCTCCCGAATCAGGGAGGGTGAGGCCGCAGACCAGGCGCAATAAGGTGGTCTTGCCTGACCCGGTGGGGCCGAGGATGCACAGGTACTCCCCATCGAGCACCTCCAGCTCTAGGCCGTCCGCCGCTTTGATGTCCCCATAGGATTTCCGGACCTGGTTCAGGGTAATGGACGGCATCAGCCTGCCCTCCTCTTCCTGGTGACCAATCGAAGTGCCAACATGAAGGCGAAAGAGACCACGATCAGCACTATGCAGGTCAAGGCCGCCATGTAGAACTGCTCCCCGTTGATGAGCTCGACGATGTAGACCGGGGCGGTGTTGACGGATGTGCCCGCCACCGCGATCGTGGCGCCGGTCTCACCAAGGCTCCTGGTGAAGGCCATTATCGCGCCGGCCAGGACCGAGGCCTTGATCATCGGGAAGAGGACCTTGCGAAAGGTCTGGAGGCGTCTCGCTCCCAAGGTGCGGGCGGTGTCCTCATAGGCCGCGTCGACCTCCTCCACCGCCCCCTCGACGTTCCTGACCACCAAGGGATAGGTGAAGGCAATATGGGCGAATATGACCAGAAGGAACGGGATGGCCGAGATGAACGGAGCCCCGCCCCAGAAGATGCCGAGGGAGTACCCCAATGCGGCCGTGGGCACGATCAACGGAATGTTGACCATCACGTCCAGGAACTGAGGGAGGCGCCCCTTCTTGTTGCGGGCGATGTAAAGCGCCAGAGGTATGCCGAGGAATATGTCCACCAAGGTGACCACGCCGGCGATGATGAAGGAGTTGGCCAGGCTCTCCCAGAAGGTCTGCCAATCACCTTGGGAGGCGGTGGCAGTGAACACATACGCGAAGATGAAGAAGGAGGGGATGAGCACGATTATGATGAGGAAGGCCCCACTGAAACCGTCCTTCAACTTGGGGGCGATGCCCCGGGAGAGTATCTTCTCCCATTTTGGCCAGACCCTGCCCGCAGGCAATCTTACCTTCATGACCACCAGCTTGAGCGCCACCAGTAGCACCAGGGAGAGGGCGATCAGCAGGATGCTGATGAAGGCCAGGGGGGCGGCGAGGTCTGGATTGAGAGCGAGGCCCGATTTGAGGGTACCGATCAGGGACGGCCCGGTCTGGAAGCCTTGAGAATTGGCCATGGTGGCCAATGCGATCATGGTGCCGCCGGTCTCGCTCAGGCTACGGGCCATGGCCAGGATGATGCCGGTCACCAGGCCGGCGCGGAACAGGGGCAATGTGATGGTGCGGGCCGCGGTGAGCTTGCTCGCCCCTAGGGTCTGGCCGGCCGTCTCATAGGTCTGGTCGATCTGCTCTAGGATGGCAGCCAACGAGCGCACCATGTAGGGGTAGGAGAAGATGACGTGCAGCAGCAACACCAGGATGAAAGGGCTGGATATTTCGCCCACGGCGAACCAAGGGGCCTCCGCCGATGGTTTGGACACGGCCCAGAATATCGCCGCGGAGAACCCCAGGGCGGCGGTGGGCACGGCCAAGGGCATGTCGATCAGGGTGTCCAAGAACTGCTTGCCCCGGAACTGCTTGCGCACCAGGATCCATGCCATCGGCAGACCGGTAATGATGTCGATCACGACGACGATGGCGGCGATCTCGAACGAGGCCACTATGGCATCCTGTATCAGCTGGACCGTGGCCGGGTCATCGAAGACGTATTTCTGGATGAGGTCCCAGTCCGTGACGGTGTAGCTCAATATCCATATGGTGGGCAGGACGATGAAGCCGATGAAGAAGATGATGACGAAGCCCAGCCAGCCGTTCCGGAAGTTACGGCTGTTGATCCAAATCTGGAATCCTTGCTTAGGCTTCTCCGCCAGTGGCCCACCACCTCTATACCCTACCGGAAAATTTCCAGGAATATATACATAACTAACAATCGGGGTCCTGTAATGGTCTATACGGACTCATCTTTCCGCTATGATCTGTCCGATGATCGAAGAGCCCTGCGGCACCACCTGCCCTGGACCGATGAGGGAGTCCCTCACCTGGGCTCCGACGGACACTCTGGCCCCGGCCATGATGGCGCTGTTGCTCACTATGGCGCCGGACATTATCTCGGCCCCGGGATAGACATAGACGTTGGGACCGACCTGGCAGTCCTCCAGGTAGGCACCGTCCAGATGATAGGGCCCTTCCAACGCCACCTTGCCGCGGATCTCTAGATCGAAGACCCGGTCCCCTTGGAACCGCATGATGGTTTCCTGGGCCTTGAGGTAGCTCTCCCTCGTTCCGCAGTCCACCCAGTAACCCTCGAACTCGTGCCCGAACAGCCCATCCACCAGGACCTGGGGGAACACCTCACGTTCCAGCGACACCACCCCTGGACCGATGTGGTCCAGTATCTCTGGTTCGAAGATGTAGGTGCCTGCGTTGATCAGGTTCGACACCGCCTCCGCCCGACTCGGCTTCTCCTGGAAACGGGTTATTCGCCCGGTCGGGTCGAGTGCCACCACGCCGAATGGGCTTGGGTCCTCCACCTCCCACAACGCCACCGTGCCGATGCCGCCCATCTGGCGGTGCCGATGCAGCATGGCATTGAGGTCCAACGAGCAGATCACGTCACCATTGAATGCCAAGAATGTCTCGTCGAGGTGCTCCTCAACGTTCTTGAGGGCCCCCCCGGTCCCGAGCGGTTGGGTCTCATTGACCAGGATGACCTTTCGGCCGCAGTCGTTCACCCGGAAGTAATCCTCCAACGCCTCCTTCATGTAGGAGACGGCTAGCACCACGGTGTCAACGCGGGAGGGTAGGGAATCGATGATGTGGCGCACCAATGGCTTGCCCACCAATGGTACGAGGGGTTTGGGTGTTCGGTAGGTGAGTGGCCTTAGGCGTGTGCCTAGGCCGCCTGCAAGAATTACCGCCTTCATCCGTTATTTCACCGGTAACAGGAACGGATTTCAGAGGGGTGAGATGCTCACCACGTTGTTGCCCCGAAGGATGACCACGCCCAGGCGCCTGGTCTGTTCAGAGGTGCGCTCCTCTGTGTCCTCCAAGACCATGTTCATGTACTCGTCATATCCGGTCAGCTTACCCTCTAGCGTACGGTTGTCCTTCAGCAGGAGGGAGATGTTCTTGTTCATGGATTTCTCGAGCAGCGCAAGGGGCATGACCATTAAGACCACTACTTTGACGCATTAGGACCGCTGGATATAAAGGTTTTCTATGAGGGCGCGTCCACCTATGGCCGTTCCAAGGCAGACCAGTCACACCATCGCTTGATATAATGGGCGGTCGAGGCCTTGGGACCATCACTTGCCGTGCGAGCCCTTCAGAGATACGAAGGGGTATCCGGACCAGGTGCGCAGGGGAGGGGCGTCCTCCTCCCTCCGCTCCACGCTTATCTCCGTGATGGTGACGCAGGGGTCGGAGCCAGGCAAACGCCTTGTCTCGGAGACCATGATCGGTATGCGCCCTATGTTGTTCTTCTTAGCTTCCTTCACTCTCACTACTTCTTTGACTGTGATTCCAACCACCTCTTGATGTCCTCTTTACGGTTGCTGCCGATGCCGAAGTACTCGGAGAACTTCTGCGTGGTCGACAACAACAATGTCTGCCCTTGCTTCTTGCCTGTGACGAGACCGGCGTGGCGCAGGGTGCGCACCTCATCGTAAACGTCAGACCCCATGAGCTTGGCCAGTTCGCTCTGCAGTATGGGCTGGTTGTAGGCTATGATGGCTGCCAGGCGGAGGACCTTGTCGGGCAGCTCCTTCTCCGCGAAGGTGTTGGAATAGCGCGCCGCCTCCGGACGGAGCTGCATGGAGTACTTCAGGCCGATCTTGACCACCTGAATGGCGGAGCCTCTCTGGTCGTACTCCTCCTCCAACTTCTTCAGCGCCCTTCTCACGGTATCAGGGCCGAGCCCGGTGGCCTCGCATAGTTCCGAGGCCTTCATCGGCCGGCCGGAGGAGAACAGCACCGCCTCCACTGCTCGCTCCGATTCCAACTCAGATCACCGCTCTCTTCTCAGGCGTGGGCACCAGCGGCGCCGGCCTTTCCTCAATGGTACCGATGTCCCACGGGATCTTGATCTCCAGGAATACCTGGCCATAGGGCAGTTCGTCCTGCCACAGGGCGATCTTGCCCGCCCGGGAAAGGAACAACAACGAGACCACGACCGTGACCGCGTCCTCCTTGCCCCCTTCAATGATGTCCTCGAGCGCGATCGGCCCGTTGCCGCATCGGAGGATGCGGTCCCAGGTCATCTCCACGTCCTTCTCCAGGTCCTCGGAGTGGGCCTTGCCGTCGAAGCGTTCCTGCGCTGCCTTGAGCACGTCCCGGGCCTTCTGTCGGGCCAGTTGCACCTCGACCTCGCGCTTGGCCTCGTCGAAAGCGTCCAAGAGCTCGACCAACGAGACGGGTCGGCTCGTGTGATGGCGGACCGCCTCGGCCAGCTCCACCCCGTCCGGGACGTCGGTGACGATGTCGGAATGGAACGGTTCCTCGGGGGCCGCACCGTCCAGGTCCCAGTCGGCGTAGATCAGCTCGAACTGCTCGGGGCGCTCGTGCAGCATCAGCACCTCGTGGCTCTGCATGCGCAGGATGCTCCAGGCCATGTGCACCAGTTTGCCTGCCACTATGAAGTTCACCTCGTCGGCGTGCATCTTCTTGGTGTACATGCGGACGAACTCCATGAGGTTCACGTCCCAAGGGTCGAAGTTGTTGGAGAGGACCAGCTGGAACACCAGCTGTACCGCCCTATCCACTGGGTCGAGGGGAGCGATGCCCTCCCCCGCCTCGGCCTGCTTGAGCAGTTCCATGTAGCGTTCGATCTTCTCGCTGCGGTCCCCCTCGTCGATGATGGCGCGGTGGAACAGCAAATGGCCGTAAATGGCCTCTGCGTTGGTCTCCATTATACCCCATCCCCCTTCTCCTCCAGCACCTTGAGGTCGTCCTGGAGGTCCTTGATATCGCCCATGTCGGGCTTCATTATGACATTACTTATTCCGCCCTCTGGCTTCGTCACCCCGATGATGTGGTCCGCCTTGTTCAGGGTGACCTTCCTCAACGAGATCATGACGAACTGGGCAGTGTTGGAGCTCTTCTTGACGCGCTGGGCCACCATGTCGGCGTTGACCGCGTCCAGGAACATGTCCACCTCGTCCAGCAGATAGAAGGGCGATGGCTGCCATTCCTGCATGGCGAAGATGAAGCTCAGAGCTGCCAGCGACTTCTCGCCTCCGCTAAGCGCTTCCAACCGCAGCACCTTGCCGTGCCTGGGCCTGCACTTCATGACCAAACCGCCCTCGAACGGCCGCTCTGGGTTCTCCAGAAGCAGCTCCGCCTCGCCTCCCTGCGATAGCTCGGCGTAGACGGCGCGGAAGTTCTCGTTGACCGCGTCGAATACCTTGAGCAGAGCGACCTTCTTCTTCTCGTTGAGTTCGTTCATGAGCTTGATCAGGTCGTCCTTCTGGTCGTCCAGGCGTTTGATCTCGTTGCGCAGTTCCACATGTCGGGCGAACTTGTCCTCGTAGTCCTCTATGGAACGCAGGTTGACCGCGCCCATGTTGGCCAGGGTGGACTCGCAGCGATTGATCTCCGCCTTGATCTCGTCCATGGAGGGCAGCGGGTATGTGACCGGCACCTTGATCTGCTCGATCTCGACGTCGCACTCCTTGATGCGTTCCATGGCGGTGGCGAGCTTGGTGTTGAGCGTGATGACGAAGTCCTGTGAGGTCTCGGCCTTGGTCTGGAGTTTGTCCCGGTCGGACTCCAACTGCGTCCGTTCCTTGAACGAGGCCTCCTTCTTGGCGCGGAGGTCGTTCATCTCTTTGCCCATGGAGTCCTCGATGCGCCTCAAGCCGTTGAGCTCCACGCGGTACTTGGCCTCCTTGGCCCGGGCTTCCTCCCCCTCGGAGCGCAGCTTGACCGACTTCTCATTGGAACCGGCCTCGAACTGGTCCATCTCCTCCAGGCGTTTACGGAGCAGGTCCATCTGGGTCTTGCCGGTGGCCTTCTCTGAGTTCAGCTCCGCCACCGTTGCGGTGAGTTCCACCACCTCGGATTGCAACGCGCGCAGCTTGGTGGTGAGGTCCTTGGGGGCGATCTCCATCTGTCTTTGCCGGGCCTGGTCACGTTGTGTCTTGGTCTGCTCCACCTTGGATGCAGCGGAAGCGACTTCCTTGGACAACTTCTCGATGGCCAGACGCAACTCCTCCGATTCCTTGGCCTTGGTCGTCGCCTCCTCGCGTCCCTTGACCATCCGGCCCTTCAGGTCCTTCAATGTGGCCTCCAGGCCGCTGATCTTGATCTCGTTGTTGCTCTCCGAGCCGCTGAGCTCGCGCATGCGAGACTCCACCTGTTGCAGCTCCAAGCGCAACGCCTTGAGCTGGGCGGTCAGTTTCTCCGAGTGCTCCACGCTCTTGCGTAGCTCCTCGGCGATCTCGTCCAGCTTGCCCTTCGAGCTCTGGCCGAACTTGAGGGTGTTGGTGTCCAGCGTGCCCCCCACCATGGCCCCGGAGGCCTCGATGAGCTCGCCGCCCGCCGTCACCAGGCGAACCCCGCCCATCAGCTTTCGGGCCTTGGCCAGGTCCTGGACCACCACGGTGTCGCCGAAAACATACCAGAAGGCGGGGCGGTAGCGTTCCTCGAAGTCGATGAGGTCGATGGCGTATCCGACCGCCTCTTTGACGACGAGCTGGGCTTTGCCCCGGGGTTTGCCGTCCAGCATCTTGTTGAGAGGTAAGAAAGTGGCGCGGCCCAGGTTGTTCCGCTTCAAGAACTGGATGGCCTCGGAGGCCACCTCGTCATCGTCCACGATGACCGACTGCATCCGCGCTCCGGCGGCGACGTTGAGGGCGATGTCGTACTTGGGGTCGACCTTGGCCAGCTCGGCCACCGTGCCATGGATGCCTCTGATCTCGTGCTTGTCCCTCGCCTCCAACAGGGAACGGACGGCACGGTTGTAACCCTTGGCTAGGTTCTCCACCGCCTCCTTCTCCGCGGAGATGTGATTGTATTCCCGGGTGAGGGTCTTGATGGCCTGCTCCAGCTCATCCAGCTGCGCCGACATCTTCGCCTCCTGCGAACGTTTGGCGAAGAACTGGGTCTGCAAGGCGCTGAGCTCGCCCGTGGAGCTTTTTTCCGTCTTTTGGATCTCGCGCAGGCGCCATTCCGCGTCTTTGATCTGGAACTCCAGGTTGCCCTTGCTCTCCTCGTTCTCGGCCAGCTCGGCCTTGAGACGGTTCAGGCGGTCCTCTTGGCGGTCCTTGTCCATTGTAAGAGAGTGGACCTTCTCCTCGCCCTCACTTACCTGGGCGTCCAGATCGAGCAGCCGCATCTCCAGGGCGGACAGCTCGGAGTCGGAGGCGGATATCTTGGATTGCACCTCCGCCTGCTGCTTGCGCCTCTCTTCGAGAAGGCGTTGCTTGTCCAGCAAGGCCTCCTCTGTGACCTTGTGCTTGTCATTGATGGAGCGGACCTCTTGCTGGAGCTTGTTGCGCTCCTCACGGTGGTGGCGCAAGTTCTCTTGTAGCTCCTTGCCATCCTCGTCCGAGCGTTGGGCCGCATCGGTCGCTCTGGCGATCTCGATCTTCGCGGCGTCCATGCGCTCCTTCAGGTCCTTGAACTCCTGGCCGCCCTTCTCGACGATCTGGGCCTCCAGCTCGATTATCCTTCTTTCGGCCTCGGTGATGGACCTGCCGATCTCGGCCTTACGTAGGCGCAAGGCCTCCATGTCTTTGTTATAGGCATCGATCTGGGCGCGGGTGGCGTTGACCTCGGACTCCGCCGCCTCCTTCTTCTTGTGCGCCATGCGTGACTTGGACAGGGCGAGACGGTCCCTCGCCTCCATGAAGCGCAACGCCGCCGCCTTCTCCAACTCCAGCTGATGCAGTTGCTTCTCCAGCTCGTTCATTATTATGCCGATGCGGTCCATGTTCTCCTCGGCGCCCTTGCGCTCGCCCTCGGCCTTGACGATGTCCTCATCGAACTTGCTGATGCCAGAGATGTCGTCCATCAATCTGCGTCGTTCCAGTGGCGACATCTCCACGATGCGGGTGACGTCGCCCTGTTGCACTAGGTTGTAGCCGTCGGCGCTGATCCTTGCCGAGGCCAACAGATAATCGAACTCGTTCAGTGACGACTTTCTGTCGTTCACGTAGAAATATGAGTTGTAACCGGTCTCGCTCTCAGAGAGCTTGACATGCCTGGTGAGCCTGACCATGTCGTCGTCGATGGGGATGAGACGGTCTTTGTTGTCGAACACCAGGGAGACCTTGGTATAGGAGGAGGGTTGCTTGGACGGCCCGCCGTTGAAAATAAGGTCGGTGAGCCGACCGGCACGAATGGCCTTGGAACTCTTCGGGCCGAGAACGAAAAGGATGGCGTCAGAGATGTTGGACTTGCCAGAGCCGTTCGGGCCAGTGACGGCGGTGAAGCCGTTCAGCATGGGGATGGTCATCCGCTTGCCGAAGGACTTGAAGTTCTCCACTTCGATCTGCTTCAGGTACATTTCCGCCCTCCTCGGCCAAGGGCCCTTGAGCATACGCTCTGATAAAGCTCAAGCTCCAAGTGCATCCCATCCATCGAGTCCGACGACTGTCGGACGAATTTAATGAATGCCTTCTGAATTATTTATATTTTATTTATCTCGCTCCAATAAATTCTTTGGCCTGCGGGTCCGAGCGCTCTTTGGCCCTTTTATCCTGCCCGGTATCAGGCCGATTACCGTTAAATAATGACAATGGCTACGAGAGCCCGTTGATAGGTCGCCGCTCCTTTCTGATCATGATCTCGCGGTTCCTCAGCGCCGCCCTCAGCCTAATTGCCCTAACCTTCATGACCAGGTATTTGGACGAGGCCTATGGGCAGCTAAGCTATTCGCTGGCCTTCCTGGCCATCATTTTCGGGGTGGCGGACCTCGGTTTCGCCCAGGCGCACATAAAACGGGTCTCCGAGGGCAACGACCTAAATGATTGCGTCAGCACCTATGTGACGGTAAAGCTCTGCACCCTGGCCGGAGCGGTGGCGGTGACGCTCGCGCTTCTTTTCAGCTATGACCTCATCTTCCCCACGCCCATGGAACCGACGGTCAAGGAGCTGGTCTACATCCTCCTTGCCTATTACGTGTTCTATGGGCTGGCTGGGATAGCCACGCTCACCTTCGACGCCCGCCTGCAGACCACCAAGACGCAGCTCTCGGTGCTGGTGGACCCTCTGATAAGGGTGCCCCTGGTGGTCTTCCTGCTCATGGACCGGCAGGGAGTGACCGAGGTTGCCTGGGCCTATGTTTTGGGCGGTCTGGCCACGGTTTGCGTGGCTCTGTTCTACCTGTTCCGCGATAAGGTGCACGGGACCAAGCCCACCCTGTTCCGTTCCTATTTGAGATATGCCACCCCGGTGCTCGCCATAGTGATCGCCAGCACCGTGCTATCCACGATGGACAAGCTGGTCATAGGCACCTTCATCTCCGAGGACTCGGTACGCTTCTATAGCTCCAGCCAGAACCTGCTGTCCATGTTCCTGGTGGTGAGCGGGGCCGTGGCCGCACTCGCCTTCCCGGCATTCTCCATGCTGGACAAAGAGGGCCGGCATGACGAGATCCGTTCCAAGTCCACCGAGGCCATCCGCTACATCAGCATGATCATCCTGCCCATGGTGGTGGTTATCCTCCTGTTCCCGGTGGAGACGGCGGTCATCTTCTTCGGGGGCACCTTCGCCGATTCGGGCAAGACGTTGAACATCCTATCGGTCTCCATATTCCTGAGCGCCATCGCCACCATCTTCATCACCCAGCTCTACGCCATAAACGAGCCGAGGAAGGTGGCGCGCATCTACGTGACCGCCATGCTGGTGGACGCGGCCCTGCTTTTGATCCTGGTCCCCCACGAGATCCTCGGAGTGGAGCTCCTCGGGCTTTCCTACGTGGGAGCGGCCATCGCCAACCTCATCACATATGTCGTGGTGTTCGGCCTCTCCATCTACTATGCCAGCCGAAATATCCCGGTCAAATTGGACCACCGCCCCTTGAAGTATCTGGTGGCGATAGCGGCGGCGGCCATGGCCGCCTATGGTCTG
>JACXTP010000010.1 GCA_016919625.1 Methanomassiliicoccaceae archaeon | reverse complement strand
GGCCAGCACATCAAGGCGGTGCCGTTGCCCGCGGTGATGGTGAAGATCCTCAACGAGGGTGGCCTGGCGCAGCACTTCCAGAAGCATGGTGGCTTCAACCTGGATTGAAACCATTTAATGATAAATGGAAGGCATCTGCCTTCCAGTATCACATTTCAATTTTCCATTTAACAAGGCACTTAGCTTAGAAAGCCTCGTTTCGCATGGCGCCGTTGATAGCTATCTCGGCGATATCCATGGCGTACATGGTGACGCGGATTATCGAATCGACGATCGAGGAATAGATCACCGCCGCCTCGGTGTGCTTGGAGCGCACATCGGAGTTGATCTTCTCGCAGCGGGCCACCACATCGTTTCCGGCGTCGATGGTGGCATTGGCGGTCTTGATGTTCTTTAAGAGATGCGATTCGATGGCCTTGTCCAATATTGCCAATCCCGAGGCGCTCAGCTTCCGCAGCTCTTCGACCTTATCGAACTTCAAGCCTCTATCGTTGGCCAATATCACGTTCTTGGCGATCTTCTCAGCATGGTCACCGATGCGTTCCACACCGCGAGCTATGATCATTAGGTTCATGCCCTCAAAGATGTCCACGCCTATCTTTTCGGAGAGCTTGCGGTCCTTGAGGATGAGGTTATACTGTTTGACCGCCATCCAGTACAATCTGTCCACGTCCGCGTCGCGTTCCACGATATCATGGGCCAAGTCCGCATCCATCGTCGCCAGCGCATCCATGGCATCGCTGTGCATAGAGCTGACAATGAGGTGCATGCGTCGCACGCACTTCTCCTGGGGCAGCTCCACTGGGTCGGACAGGTCGTGCAAAACGATGGAATTGGCGGTCTCCTCGATGACCTCCGGACCGATGACGAGGCGGGAGAAGTCCTTGATGGCATGCTTCATCTCATGGTCCAGACGCTCCTTGGAGCGGACCTCGATTATATTGAAACCGGCCAGGTAGGCCCCTATGAGCTTTCGGGTGAGGTGCTCGGCGCTCTCATTCTGATCTAACCAGATGGTACGCCTTTGCGTCTCCCGCTTACGGTCTGTCTTAGGGTCGACCGTGATGGTGCCATCAGGCAATATCACCATGGACACAGGGTCCCCGGGCTTGAGGTTCTGTTGGTCCACCCATGACTTCGGTAACGATACTGTCAGGGTGGAGGCCCCGGTCTTCTGTATCCTCCTTATTTCCAATTGCACGACCTCCATGTTGTAAAAGTATGATTATCTAGATATTGTATATACAATACATGTAGAATATATAGATATATTTACAATATATTAGAATATATTCTACCTACATAATGTATATAGCCTTACTCCCGGACTCGCTTTTTCGAATAGGATGCAGGCAGGGCAAGTAAGGGGAGGCAGGGCAGCAAGCTCGATAGGACATTGGCTTTCCTCCTTGTTCAACGGTGCTGACCGCGCCCCTCGCCCTTGCCCTTCCGACCTATGGTGATCAAATGGAAAAGAAGACAATGACAATGTTGGCCGTAGTTGTGGTGGTAGTGGTCATCGCCGCCGCCGTGGGCGCTTTCTTGCTCATGGGAGACGGAGATAACAACGAGGAGACCACATCTAAGATCGTTCTGTTAAAGAACAACAGCACCTCTCCGGCCTTTTCGCCTCTGGATGAGACCGCCGTCTACAACAAGAGCTACCCATTGGCCCGTTACCTATACCTCTACACCGACGGATATCCCAATGGCTCCATGTACACTTGGATAGATTATGTTCTGACCGCCGACAAGGGACAAGCCCAGGCCGTCGACTCGGGCTTTTACGCCTTACCGGCGGACGTCCTGGCCACTGAGAGGTCCAAGCTGACCACCCAGGGTACCCCGGGCAGCGGCACATCCTCCATCCAACAGAAGGGATCGGACACCATGCTGGAGATCTGCCAGTTATGGGCCTCTAACTTCAAGACCGACAAGAGCATCGATGTCAGTGTCGCCGGTGGCGGCTCCGGAACTGGCATCACCGCCCTTATCAACGGTGACGTCGACGTGGCCCAGGCCTCGCGTGCCATGAAGCAGAGCGAGATCGACCAGGCCATCGCCAATGGCGTGAACCCGGTGGAGTGGCGCGTCGCCGTGGACGGCATCGCCATCATCGTCAACTCTGACAACCCCATCGAGGTCCTGACCATGGACCAGCTGCGCGGTCTCTACAATGGCACCTATGACAACTGGAATGACGTCGGCGGGGACAACGCCCCGGTGCTGCTCTATGGCCGAAACCAGGCCTCGGGCACCTACGCCTACTTCCAGGAAGTGGTGCTGAAGAACGAGAACTACTCCGCCTCCATGCAGCAGTTCACCGGTAGCTCCCAGGTTGTGGTCCAGGTAGAGGACAACACCGGTGGCATCGGCTACGTTGGGATCGGATACGCCCCGCAGGACACCTCGGCAAAGGTCGTCATGTCCAACGAGGGCGCCATGTTGATGGAGAGGCGCAACTAAACCCTGATCTCGAGGCCTGGATCGCCCTCCGGGCCTCAATTATTTCCATCAAAGGAAGGATGAGATGGCCAAGAAAGTATCGACCTATGGCGTAGATTACAGCCGCCGGTTCACGGAGATACTGGTCAGTGGCGCCCTCTTCATCTGTATGTTGATATGCCTTTCCGTTCTCTTCCTGATCTTCTGGATGCTGATCGGCAACTCCATCCCCTTCTTCGAGGAGGTCAGCGTCTATGACTTCCTCACTGGGGATCAATGGAACCCGTTCCATCCTAACTATCCCCTCTTCGGCGTGCAGCCTCTGCTCACCGGCACCCTGCTGGTGTCGATCATCGCCGGGGTCATCGCCATACCGATCGGCCTGGGAGCCTCCATCTACATCTCCGAGGTCGCCGACCCCAAGGTCAAGAACTGGCTCAAGCCCTTCATCGAGATAATCGCCAGCGTTCCCTCGGTCGTCCTTGGGCTTTTCGCTGTCATCATACTCGCAGATTATGTCATGATCATATTCGATCCATACTCGAGGCTCAACGCCCTCTTGGGCGGGATTATCCTCGCGGTCATGATGATACCTATCCAAGTCACCATCGCTGAGGAGGCCATGAACGCCGTGCCCAACTCCCTCCGGGAGGCCTCCTATGCGCTCGGCGCCACCAGGTGGGAGACCATACGCCATGCGGTGGTCCCAGCCGCCTTCTCCGGGATAGTTGCATCCATCGTCCTGGCGCTAGGGAGGGCCATCGGTGAGACCATGGCGGTGACCATGACCACGGGCAACGCCGCCCTGAACACCTGGAACCCACTCTATCCTGTGCTAACTATGCCGGCGACGTTGGCCATCGAGATCCCTGAGGCCGCCTCTGGCTCCTTGCAGTATCAGGCGCTGTTCGCGGTCGGCCTCCTGCTCTTCATAATCACCTTCGCGGTGAACATTGTGGCGGACATAGTGCTGGCCCGCTATAGGGAGGCATACAAATGAACCGCAATGACAAGCAGACCATCATCTTCGGCCTGCTCGGTGCATGTATGGTCATCGTGGTCCTGACCCTGATCATCATCCTAGGGTCTATCATCGTCAACGGCATTCCCATGCTCTCCTGGGACTTCCTCACCCGATCGCCGGAGATCGACGATACGGGGGCCCAGACCGAGGGCGGCATCTGGGGCCCACTGGTGGGCACATTCTACCTCATGATGCTGGTGCTGGGCTTTGCCATTCCCGTTGGCGTCCTGGGGACGATATTCCTGGTCGAGTACCTTGGAAAATATTCCTGGAATCGCATCCTCTGGATAGTCATCAACAACCTGGCTGGCGTCCCATCCATCGTCTACGGTCTATTGGGTGTGGCGCTGTTCGTGGGATACCTGGAGTTCGGGTTGAGCCTGATAGCGGCCGGCCTGACCTTGGGCCTGATGGTCCTGCCGGTCACCATGGTCGCCACCCGCGAGGCGCTGGAGGCTGTGCCCCAATCCCTCAGGGACGCCTCCATCGCCCTTGGCGCCACACGATGGCAGACCATGAGGCATCACACGATCCCCTACTCCATGTCCGGGGTGCTCACGGGCATCATCCTCTCCATGTCTCGCGCCGCCGGTGAGACCGCTCCTATACTGGTGACCGGGGTGGTGGCATCCGCCGCTATACCTAACTCCCTGACGGACTCGTTCCAGGCCATGCCCTATTACATATACATCCTGGTCACACAGACCGCCAACGTCGATCGCGCCTATGCCGTGGCCTGGGGCGCCGCCCTGGTCCTGGTGGGACTGGTGGTTGGTATGAACCTTGTGGCCATTGTGATCCGCAAACGCTATAGGAAGAAGTACAAGTGGTGATTCCCATTCCCAAGATCGAAGTCCAGGACCTGAACGTTTATTTCGAGAAGAACCACGCCCTGAAGAACGTGGACATCAATATCGAAGAGAAGGAGATAACGGCCATCATCGGACCGTCTGGCTGTGGCAAGTCCACATTCATCCGTTGTGTCAACCGCATGAACGACCTGGTGTTGGGTTGTACCGTCAAGGGCTCGGTAACCGTCGACGGGAAGGACATTTACGGCAAGGGAGTGGACGCGGTGGAGGTCAGGAAACGCATAGGTATGGTGTTCCAGAGGCCCAACCCCTTCCCTAAATCCATATTCGAGAACATCGCCTACGCCCCCCGCTTGCACGGCTTCGTCGATGAGGAGGGAAAGCACCACAGCTACAACAAGCAGCAGCTGAAGGAGGTAGTAGAATGGAGCCTGAAGCGGGCCGCCCTGTGGGAGGAGGTGAGCGACCGCCTGGACAAGAGCGCCTATAACCTCTCCGGCGGTCAACAGCAGCGCCTATGCATCGCCCGGGCTCTGGCCATCAAGCCGGAGATCATACTTTTCGATGAGCCATGCTCCGCCCTCGACCCCATCGCCACTGCTAAGATCGAGGACCTTCTCATAGACCTCAAGAAGGACTACACCGTGCTCATCGTGACGCACAACATGCAGCAGGCCGCCCGCGTCGCCGACCGGACGGCATATTTCTATCTGGGCGAGCTGATAGAGTTCGGCGAGACCAAACAGATCTTCGAGAGGCCAGAGAAGGACCTCACAGAACAGTACATCACCGGGAGGATGGGTTGAATGGCGACGAGGTTACAGTTCGCGCATGAGATGGAGGAGCTGAGCAAGGAAGTGGAGGAGATGGGCGAGCTGGCCCGCCTGGCCATCGAGAAGGCAGTCAAGCTCATCGTCACCGGGGACTACTACCTCAAGGACGAGGTCAGGAAGTTGGACAAGGAGCTCTACCGCAACGAGCTGATGATCGAGAGGCACTGCACCGACATCATAGCGCTATACACCCCGGTCGCGAGCGACCTGCGCCGCGTCTCCGTAAGCTGGAAGATCATCGAGGACCTGAGCCGCATCGGGCGCTACGCCTGGGACATCGCCGAGATCGCCGAGGTCTTCGACGGTCAGAAGTTCAAGAAGTTGGTCAGCCTGCCCCAGATGGCATCTCAGGTCGTAGGAATGGTGCCCGACTCGGTGGACTATTACACCACAGGCAACGCGGTGGAGGCGCGAAAGCTATTCGACCGTGACGATGAGATCGATGAGCTTTACGACACGATCTTCCGGGAGATGCTCACCTACATGTTCGAGGACCCGAAGAAGATCACGATCGGCATCCATTACATCCTGATCGCCCGTTACCTGGAGAGGGTGGCGGACCACGCCTGCAACATCGGCGAGCGTGTGGTCTACATGGCCACCGGGGACCGCTGGGACCCGGCCGACCGCAAGCGTAAGATACCTGCGAGCAAGAACGGGGTGGAGGAATATCAACGCGAGGTCGCCAAGAGCCGAAAGGAACCGACCCGACCAACGGATGTCGGGGACTATCACCAGCACGAACTGGCGGAGAAGTGAGCATCTCCGCCGATAACGCTTTTTACCCGCTCCTCCCATTCAAGCGGCAGTGATCACATGAGGGAATGTATGAGAATGGGGGCCGACGAGGCCGTTGACAAGCTTTCGAAGGAGATGGGCGGTTACACGCCGAACACCTTGCATCACATAAAGAAGCACCACCCAGAGTTGGCCGCCTTGATCCACGACATGGACCGGGTCATGGTGCAGGACGGCGCCCTGGACCGTAAGACCAAGCGCCTTATCGCCTTGGCCTGTGTGGCGGTGCGCATGTGCGACGATTGCATCTATCCCCAGGCGAAGGTGGCCAAGAACTATGGCGCCACCAGGGATGAGATCATCGAGGCCCTGAACGTCGCCGTCCTCACCGGTGGCGTGCCGACCTGGTCCACTGCCAAGTATGGCATCACTCAGCTCTTCGAGGAATGGGACGAGGAGGACCTGGAGAAGGCGG
>JACXTP010000108.1 GCA_016919625.1 Methanomassiliicoccaceae archaeon | reverse complement strand
TAGTCATAGTCACCTATTTTTCCTCGGATCTCCTCGCCAAGCAAGAGGCGATCTCACCAAGGTACAAGTGGGCGATGGTGGGGTTCTCGGTCTTCTTCATGATCATCTTGATACCGGTGATCGTCCTGTGAACGGTGGGATGATCACCGATTGTCTTGAGATATGGCTCCAGATGACTTCCATACTTTTCGCCCATAGCAATCATTAACTAAGGTCAATCTGATTTGAGGAACGATTCTTAGGGGATTAGACATGTTCTTAGGTAATTTGGTGAGGATGACCACGCTATACAAAAAATCATGGAAGTTCATCCTGATCAGTCAGATCTTCGTTCTAGCTAGTTGTGTGATGATGATCCTGATCCCTTCGGAGGTTCAGAATCTCATAAACAACGGTGTCCTTTTGGGGGAGGATGGTCGGGACGTTATCATCCAATCTTCCCTCCGCATCATGCTCTTCGCTTTCCTCTATGCGGTATTCATGTTAATGAGCATCATGATGGCTGTCGCGTTCGCGGAGGGAACGGGCAACTATATCCGAACCAGGGCTTTCGAGAAGATAGAGGCCTATTCGTTCAAGAACTTCGACCAATACCCCACTGGAGAACTGATGAGCCGTCTGACCAACGACATCTACCAGATCGACATCGCGGTACAGTTGTCCATGCGCTTTTTGCTGGCAGCCCCGTTCACCATCATCATTGCGGTCATCGCCGTCATGGTCTTTAGCCCGGACCTTGCTTGGATTTTCTTGATAGCCATACCCTTGATGGCAATCGTCTTGGCAGTGGTTGCGATCAAATTGCAGAAGCAATACAAACAGCGCCAGAAAAAACTGGACGACATGAACAATGTGCTCCAGGAGGACTTCTCCGGCATACGTGTGACGAAGGCCTTCATGCGCCAAGAGTATGAGAACCAACGATATGACGGGGTAAACGAAAGGTACCGTAAAGCTGCAGAAAGGCCTATGAGAACACAATACTGGATATTGCCAAGCATGTTCGGAGTCATCGGGATTTCAACGGCGCTTGCACTCTGGGTCGGAGGGCCTGCGGCCATAGACGAACCGGCAGCGGTCGGAGAGCTGGTCGCCTTCAGCCAATACCTCCTGATGATCTTGGTGCAGATGTTCAATCTGGCCATCCTGTTGCCCCAGCTCTCTTCGGCGGACATCTCCGCGGGTCGTATCTATGACACGATCAAGACCGAACCCACCGTCAAGGACCCGCCAGAGCCGAGGATCGTGGACCCAGCCACGATAAAGGGAAGGGTTGTGTTCGAGAACGTATCCTTCAGTTACTCCGGACCAGGGTCCAAGGAGACTATCAAGAACATTAATCTGGTCGCCGAGCCAGGTCAGATCGTCGCCTTCCTTGGATCTACCGGATGTGGCAAGTCCACCATAGTGAACCTGATACCTCGTTTCTATGACGTGACATCGGGTCGTATCACCATTGATGGGATCGACGTCAGGGAGTTCCCCCAACAACTGCTCCGCCAGATAGTGGTCCCGGTCATGCAGGAGTCCATCCTCTTCAGCGGCGACCTAAGGCAGAACATCAAGATGGGGATGCCAGAGGCAACGGACGATGAGATGGAGGCCAGCGCCAAGGCGGCTGACGCCCATGAGTTCATCACGAGCAACCAAGAGGGTTATGACCGACGCGTTTCACGCAAAGGGGCAAACTTCTCCGGGGGACAGAGGCAGCGTATCTGCATAGCGCGAGGCGTGTGCGCCAACCCCCGTGTACTGATCATGGACGATAGCACCAGCGCGGTGGACGTTACCACAGAGAGCCGCATCCAGGTCGAACTCAAGAAAATTCTGTCCAACACCACCAATTTCATCGTGGCCCAACGTATCAGCACTGTCCTCCTGGCCGATAAGATAATCCTTCTCGAGAACGGGGAGATCGTGGCAGAGGGGAATCATGAGGAGTTAATGAGTTCCAGCCCCCTCTATCAAGAGATATTCAATTCTCAACTTGGCGGACTGCGCCCGGAGGACTACCAATGACGACGAACGAGCCTGCAAAGAGCCCCGGAGAAGGGACGGGAAATCGTCTCTTGAAGTACCTAACCGCCAGCAAGATCAAGCTGGTGGCATGCTTGGCCCTTTTAGGCATAGGCACGTTGTGCTTCATTTTGATCCCTATCTTGCTCGGTCAGGCGGTCACCAAGATAGAGCAAGGGGCAACCGACGATGACCTGTACCAGATGGCAACGTTCATGCTCATACTGGCCGGAGTGGCCTTTGCGACCATATTCACCGCCTACCAGCTTCTTTCATCTATCACGCAGGGAGCACTATTCAAATTGAGGAAGGAACTGTTCCAGCACACCCAAGACCTTTCATTGAACTTCTTCGACCGTCAGCCCATCGGCGAGCTGATGAGCAGCGTCACCAATGACATCGATGCCATCGCGGCCTTGTTCCAAGGGCCGCTGGGAAGCATAATATTCGGCGCCTTCCTGCTTGTGATCATCGCTGTGGCGATGGTGGTGTTGAACCCCATCATGGCGATGGTCGCACTGCTTGTGATCCCGGTCATGTTATTGATCATCTGGGGTCTTTCACGCATCGCCAGACCGGTCTATAAACAATTACAGGAGAGGCTGGCGAACCTCAGTGGTTTCGGGGAGGAGACATTGGCGGGCGCCAAGACACTGATTGCCTACAGGGCCTCTGAGGCCAAGGTGGAGGTGATGGACCTCACCAGCCGGGAGGTGAGGGATGTGGGGGCCAAGGCACAGCTGCTCGGCCTCATTATTGGCCCGATGATCGCTATGGCCGCCTATATCGGAGTGGCGGTGGTGGCCTTGACGGGTTCCGCCATGTTCCTTAACGACAATTTGGAATTGGGGGAGCTGGTCACATTCATCAACCTGTCAGTCCTGTTGATAATGCCTTTATTCGCCATTTTCTTCAATTACAATTTCATCCTCCAGGCCTTGGCAGGAGCGAAGCGCATCTTCGCCATCATCGACGAGGTCCCGAAGATCATGGACAAGCCGAATGCCACGGACCTACCACCAATCGAAGGGCATGTGGTATTCCAGGATGTCGATTTCAGCTATGTCAAGGGGAAGAAGATCCTCAAGAAGAACAGCTTCACGGCCACCCCTGGCCAGAAGATCGGGTTGTGCGGTCCGACGGGGGCGGGGAAGAGCACCATCATCAACATCCTCACCCGATACTATGATATCGATTCTGGAAGCATAACCGTCGATGGCCATAGCATCTACGATGTCACCCAGGCTAGCCTGCGTGGTCAGATAGGGGTGGTGCTACAGGAGGCATTCCTTTTCTCCGACACGGTGATGAGCAACCTCAAGTATGCCAGGGAAGGCGCGACCGACGACGAATGCATCGCGGCGGCCAAGAAGGCCAACTGCCATGATTTTATCATGTTGCTCCCTGAAGGGTACCAGACGGTCCTAACGGAGGGCGGCGCGAACCTCAGCCAAGGTCAAAGGCAATTGATCACCATCGCTCGAGCCATGGTGGCCAACCCGCGGATGCTAATACTGGATGAGGCCACAAGCAATGTGGACACAAGGACCGAGAAGATGATCCAGGAAGCCATCAAGGAACTGCAACGGGGTAGGACTAGCTTCGTGATCGCTCACCGTCTCAGCACCATCAAGGATTCCAATCGGATATTGGTGATCAATAGCGGTGAGATCGTGGAGCAAGGGACGCACGAGGAGCTCATGGCCAAAAAAGGATTCTACTACAACCTTTACATCAGCCAGTACAAGGGGAGGGTGGGGTCGGTCCTTCCTGCCACGGGGGGTGCGTCAGCATGACCTCGAAGGACGCCTTCGATCAAGATGAGTGGGCGTCGCTGGTAATGGCCGGGACCTGGATAGGCCAGGCGATCATCATAGCGGACACCCCGAAGCGGGTAAGGAAAGAGCTCAAAGCCCTTAGGAACGCCTTCGAACTGGCGGCCAAGAAGTACCCAGATAACGGACTCATAGGGGCGGTCCTTCCCGAGGCCAAGGCAGCAGCTCAGGCAGAAATCGACGCTAAGGCCATGTATGCTAAGAAAGAGGAGAACATGCAGCGCATCATGGCCGACCTCCAGGTTACAGCCAAGGCCTTGAAGATCGTCGAGGGGAAGGAATCGACGGATTTCAAGAGATGGCTTATGAACATAGGGGAATTTACCGCATTGGCGGTCCGTGACGAGGAGTTCGCCATGATCGGAATGCCAGGCGATGAGATAAGTCGGCTGGAGAAGAGAGTGCTCAGAACGATAGCGAAAGAACTGGGCCTGATCCCTTATAAGGTGGACATAGACCCGATTAAAAAGTGAATTGGGTCCGCCATCGGCGGACCTTGCCACCATCTAACCCTTTTCTATTTTTCATTTTTCAACTGCGTCTTGGCCTTCTTTAACTCCTCGATCTGTGCATCACTTACTTTGGGGTAGCTCAGGTCCATGTCCTCTATCTTTCCCGTGATGACGTCCGCGATCAAGGCGCGAGCCGCCCATTTATAGTCAGCTGGAATGATATACCATGGAGCCCACTTGGTGCTGGTCTTGCTGAGCATGGCGTTGTACGCGGAGATGTAGTCGTCCCAGAACCCCCTTTCCTTTAAGTCGGCCGGGGAGACCTTCCAATATTTCTCCTTGTCCTTCAGACGGTCCATCAGTCTCCGCTTCTGCTCCTCCTTGGAGATATGCAGGAAGAACTTCAGGATTAACGTCCCGTTCGCGTCTAGATGCCTCTCGAACGAATTAATGTCGTCATATCTCCTCTCCCAAAACTTATCACCCCGCTTCGCAGATGGCAACCGTTGCGCGTCCAATATCTCTGGATGAACCATTACCACGAGAACGTCCTCGTAGTAGGAGCGGTTGAATATCCCAATCTCCCCTCTGGAAGGCAAGGCCTTCGAATGGCGCCAAAGGAAGTTGTGACCAAGCTCCTCTGATGACGGTACTTTGAAGCCTGTAACCCGGCACCCTTGGGGGTTGACCCCGGACATTACGTGACGGATGGTCCCGTCCTTACCCGCGGTGTCCATTCCTTGGAGGACGATGAGCACGGAGTGAATTCCATTGGCCCATAGCAACTCCTGAGATGCGGCCAATGCCTGACGGTTGTGTTCTAAGATCCTAAGGGCGGCCTCCTTTACGACCCCCTCACCCGCTTTCTTCAAGTCATCGTTCTGAGCCCAGCCAGTTTCATAATCTTTTAGATCTACTTTCTTCCCTGGCTTCACCATGATCTTTTGGATCAATTCCTTTTTGATCATCCAGTTCTACCTCCTCGTGAAATGCACAATGACCTGTTTCCCATGACGAACAAGCCATTAGAACCATCGGATAAAGTCGTGGAGAAAGTATTAATTACATTCATCGAGGAGCCGGATAATTCGCGGGGGTATCGGTGTTATGGGTCGGCATCGATGACGGATATTGAAAAAGAATAGACTGGCGTATCCCAAATACTTTTAATGACCTAACGGTTATTATTCAAAGGATCGGACTGGAGGGGGGAGCATGGATAAGGCCGAAGTCTTAAAAAAAATAATCAAATTCGTGCCGATCGTCCATTGGTTCCCCCGTTACAAGCCAGAATGGTTGCGGTACGACATATTAGCAGCGATCGTCATCATCGGTCTGATCATACCGGAGTCCATGGGCATAGCGGGCGTGGCAGGCGTTCCTCCCCAATATGGCCTCTATTCGATACTGATCGCGCTCTTCCTGTATGCGATATTCGGGTCAGGCAAGCATTCCGTGGTGAGCACACCGAGCGCCATGGCCATATTGACCGCCACAGCGGTCGCCGGGATCGTCCTGGCCACCAACGAGGACGCGGTGAACGTCATCCTCTCCGTCACCATCATGGTGGGGGTGTTGCTTCTGGCAGCGGCTATCCTTCGCCTTGGCTTCCTGGCAGACTTCATATCCTACCCGGTGATGAAGGGATTCCTCTTTGGACTTGCCCTCACCATCATAATCGGACAGATACCGAAGCTGCTGGGGGTGGAGAAGGGCACGGGCAACTTCTTCAATCAGATTTTCTACATCGTCAATGAGCTAGGACACATCGACACCAGCACCTTGGTTTTAGCGTCGATCTCCATAGTGGTGATGGTGGTCTTGGAGGTACGGTTCAAGAAGCTACCAGCGGTCCTCATCCTGTTCGTGGCGACCCTGTTCCTATCTTATCTGATGGACTTCGAGGGGAACTTCAGCATAGCCGTTGTAGGTACGATCCCTCAGGGGCTGCCCTCCTTGCAAGCGCCGCAGGTCGACATGTCCACTCTCGACATCCTCATACCAGCCGCCATCGGTATAGCCTTCGTTTGCTTCTCAGAGTCTATAGCTATAGGGGAAGAGGTCGGGGAACGGCACAGAGAGGAGGTGGACCCCGACCAGGAACTGGTTGCCTTGGCGGCGACCAATCTGGGCGCCGGGGTCACTCAGGGAATCGGCAACGGGGTGAGCATGTCCGCTTCCATGGTGGGAGACAACAGCGGGCTGAGGTCGCAGATGGCGTTGTTGTTCGCGGGGTTCATGGTCATGATCGTGCTCCTTTTCCTTACAGGGGTCTTCTATTACATCCCTGAGGCCGTTCTCGGAGTCATCGTCATCTTCGCCGTCCGGGGCGCTCTCAAGTTCAAGCTGTTGGTGAAGTTTTATCACACCCAACGTTCCGAGTTCCATCTTGCCTTGGTGGCGCTCTTCGGGGTGCTCGTGTTCGAGGTTCTGGTCGGCCTGGTCTTAGCGGTCGTAGTCGCCATCGCCCTCATGGTATGGAGGGCGAGCCGGGTCGGGGGCGTGCTAATGGGCAGGATGCCCTCTGGAGAGTACCGTCGAATATCGCTCCATCCGGATGCCAAGGAGATACCGGGCCTGAAACTTTACCTGATTGATGGGAATCTCTTTTATGCCAACAGCTCAGTGGTGAAGAGACAGCTGAAGGCCTT
>JACXTP010000107.1 GCA_016919625.1 Methanomassiliicoccaceae archaeon | reverse complement strand
CGGTCTGACCACCATTTATCGTGTAAAATGTAAATAATCACAATGGAATTAAGGTGGGGCGGAGCGGCCGAGCAGGAACACAACTCGACAACGAGGAGGAACGACCGCTCCGTGTTTCATCTTATTTTTTAATGGACCGATCTAGTATGTCAAGACCTGTCACGCAATGATAATCACATGATGATATATATTTAAAAAAATCGTACCTTTTACATCGTTAGCGAATGGGATCGGGATGATGTGGAACAATGTTCCACGCGACTTGCCTTCTACTCGATTTCCAATGGCCTCCGTCGCATATCATAAATGATGTCCCTAGCTCGAAACATTATTTATCGGGCCTCCTGCGTTACACGGCCCGGACATGTACCTTACCGCTGAAGAGGAGAAGATCTTGTCCGGAGAGCAAGGTCCCGGACCGCAAAGGGCCATGGAGCTTTTGGTGGCGCTCGGCCGCATCTATGATGCCGACCGTCTGGTCCCGATATCCTCGGCCCATCTTTCCGGCGTTTCCTACAAGACCATCGGGGAGGGTGGGATCGATTTCCTGAATGAGATGTCCAAGGACGCCAAGGTGCGGGTCCCCACCACCCTGAACCCGATGGGGATGGATGCTGAACGCTGGAAGGAGATGCGCGTCCCGGAGCGATTCTCGGACCGTCAGTTGGAGATAATGAGACGATATTCGTCCCTGGGCGTTAGGACGACCTGTTCATGCACACCGTACCTAGGCGAGAACGTTCCTAAGAAGGGCGACACCATCGCGTGGGCCGAGTCCTCCGCGTTGTCTTATGCAAATTCCGTCATCGGGGCCCGAACGAACCGCGAAGGCGGCCCAGGTGCGCTAGCAGCCGCCATACTAGGCAAGACGGCACATTACGGTATGCATCTGGACGAGAACCGTGCACCTACCGTCGTGATCGAGGTCGAGGACGTGACAGGGGTGTTCGGGCACTCATTATTGGGCCATGCGGTGGGCTTGAGCACCGGCGCCTCCGTGCCTTATTTCAAAGGCATCCGCCCCGACCAGGACGAGCTGAAGATAATGGCGGCGGCCATGGCCGCCTCCGGAAGCGTGGCCATGTTCCACGTTGAAGGGTCCACCCCGGAGAGCGGAGAGCGCGACCTCAAGGGTCTGGAGGTGGTCCGACTTTCCACGAAGGAACTCGAGGAGGTCAGAGCGAAACTGAGCGGCGATGATAGGCCCGACCTCATTGCCCTGGGCTGCCCCCACCTCTCTGTCAAGGAGATAAGGGAACTGGCCAAGTTGATCAAGGGCAAACCCCGTCCTAAGGAGACCGAGGTTTGGTTCTGCAGTTCCAGGAGCACGGTGGCCCAATGTCCCGAAGAGGTGGCGTTGTTGGACCGGTTCGGAAAGGTCGTGTGCGACACATGCATGATCGTTGCCCCGATAGAGGGTACGCACAAGGTCACCGGTACCAATTCCTGCAAGGCCTGCTCCTACCTTCCCGGCCTGTGCTCTCAAAAGGTGGTCTGCCAGTCCGCCCCAAGATTGCTCGAGGTGATAACGTGATCATACAGGGAAGGCCGATCTCAAAAGGGAAGGCAAGGGGCAACGCCATCGTGCTGCGTTCCGCGTTCAGCTTCCTGGGTGGGGTGAACCCCCAATCAGGTATTCTGACCGTCTCGAGCGGAAGGGAGGGCGAGTCCCTTGATGGGAAGGTCTTCGTCTTTCAGAGGGGGAAAGGAAGCACGGTCGGTTCCTATACATTATTGGACCTGAAGAAGAACGGCCATCTGCCCGCGGCGTTGATCAACGAGAGGGCGGAGACCATAGTGGCGACGGGCGCGGTGATGGCCGGGGTCCCGATGGTGGACGGGATCGACATCTCCCTGATCCAGGATGGGGACCTTGTCGAGGTCGACGGGGACAAGGGGACGATCGAACTATTGGACGTAACCGTCTCCGAGGTTGTGACCTGCGTTCTGAGGAATGAAGGCAAGTTCCTGGTCCTCAAGCGCAGCGATAAGGTTTCGACCAACCGCCAGAAATGGGCAGGCGTGAGCGGGTTCGTGGAAAAGGGAGAGGAGCCGTTGGAAACGGCCTATAAGGAGATCGCCGAGGAGACTGGGGTCGAGGACCCCCAATTGGTCCGAATCGGTAAGTCGGTGACGATCCGCTCTGAAGGTCGCATTTGGAATATCCACCCTTTTCTTTTCGATGTTGACTCCCCCGACATAACATTGGATTGGGAACACACAGAGTGCCGCTGGATGGCTAAGGGTGAGATGGAAGGCCTGGACCTTGTCCCGGGCTTTAAGAAGTTGCTCTCCGACCTCGATCCATGAGGTGCCCCAGTTTGAACGGTTTGCTTAGGCAAATTCGTTCCCCATCGATTTTTCATCTCCGCCGCCAGTCCTCGGTGTTGCTTGGTAGGTTGGGGCAATAAGGGTTCTCGCTCGTCGGAAAATCGTATTGTTGACCGTCCGGATTATTGATAGGGTACCCACCATTCCACCTGTGGCATGGTCGGAAAACGAGCTGGACGGCCTGATAGGGAAATAGCCAATAATGAAATTTGAGACGTGGATGAGGAACATGGAAACGATGCTGCCCTGTAACTCTATGTAGGTGGATGAGTACCACGCTCAATACCAATAGACCCAAAACGAATGCTGCTCGGACTGATGGGCCCATTATATCAGGTGGGAAACTAGCACAGAAGAGCTAATAAATATTTTCTATAATAAGGATAATATTATCACAATTAGATAATTTCCGGCAGTATTTATCCATTTTCGACCGAGGGGGACGCGTTGGTATCTCCATCAATGGTCACTTCTCTCGATATCGTGCAGACTTACCTCTTCGTCCGAACCGATCTCCCCGATCTCATGAAGATAGGAGAGAAGGTTCAGTTCCCCTACCTCGGACTCGGTCGCCCTCATGACCGACCTCTCCCTGGCGCTGGTCACCGTGTATGAGGCGTGACAATGGACGCAAAGCGTCTTAAGGTTGGCAGGGTGGTCGGTGCCGCCCTCGCTCCGAGGGATGATATGGTGTACCTCCAAGCCTTTCCAATTCCCATCTACTAGGGTGCGCCCCTTCCGTCCGCAATCCTGACAGGTGAATCGGTCCCTGCGAAGGACCGTCACCTTGACCTTGGGCCACAGTTGGCGGCGCAGAACTTCGTCGAATTCGATGGAGAACACCTCCTCCTTGGTGCCATGGAGGTAGAACTTACGAGCACCGGGCATGGCCCTCTGATTCTCCATGTGG
>JACXTP010000106.1 GCA_016919625.1 Methanomassiliicoccaceae archaeon | reverse complement strand
GCTTCGATTCCAAAGAGGTCTCCTACATAGCCGATGGGGCGCACCGTTGCGTCCACGTGCTTACGCCCTCCTCATCGTTCCCTGACGCCAAGCCGCAGATTGCCTATAAGCTGGACAGCAAGCATGTGCTGGTGGAGGGCAACTCCTACATGATGGAGATGGACGACACCGCTCAGGCCTTCGAGATCTTCCTAGAGCAGGTGTCCCATGGACGACCAGGGATGATAATCGCCCGTGAGTATCCCGAGAAGGTCAAGAAGAAGTACGGTATCGACAACATCCCCTTCCTGTGGCTGTCTTTCGAGAGGGAGAAGAAGTACACCCGAGAGCCGACCAACATCCCTCTCATCTATAGCGAGATCAAGAACTTCCTGGACAGCTCCGAAAGAGGCGTGGTGCTCATCAGCGGCATCGAGTACCTCATAAACCAGAACAACTTTGGAAAGGTCCTGAAGTTCGTCCAGCTCCTCAATGAGATCGTCTCCATCACCGATTCTATCCTCCTCCTGCCCGTCAGCTCGGAGGCTTTGAACCAGAGAGAGGTCAAGCTCCTTGAGCGCGAACTTAAGATGGTGTGATGTCTTTTTTTACCCAGCTGAGGGCAAATCCTTAAATCGCAAAATAAAATTACATCATTTATGAACTTAGTCCCAAAGAAATTCTTCGTTTCATCTGGATGCGCGGTGAGCAAGGTCTCCGACCTTAACGCTTTCGACCAGGCACTGAGGAATGCGAAGATCGGGGAACTTAACCTCGTTTCCGTGTCATCGGTCCTGCCGGTCGGCGCGAAGAAAGTGGCCGCGAGGGAGCTGCCCATGGGATGCATCACCCACTGCGTTCTGGCGCAGATGAGAGGAGGCGAGGGGGAGATGATCTCCGCCGGCATCGCCTACGCCCATCGTAAGGACGGTAAGGGGGGCTATGTCGCCGAGGGACATATGCACGGTACCAAGAAGGCCTTGAAGGAGGTCCTGGAGTGGAAGATGAACGAGATGGCCAACCTTCGTGAGGTGGAGCTCATGAGGATCTCCTACGCCATCGAGGAACTGTCCATCCCCATGGACCATTACGGGACGTGCCTGGGCGCGTTGGTCTTCGTCGAGTACTAAGATCCTAGAGGGTGTCCCCCTCCTATTCTTTTATAAAAAAACAGGATCGTTCAGACCAAACCGCTCAATTCGCTCGGGAGCTCTTCGTGCCCCTCTTCATCTTGCTAAGGGCTTCCTTTACGATACCTGGCAATGCCTTCCTATGGACATAGTAGTAACCATAGGCGGTGAAGATGGATGCTAGACCGAAGGTGATGTAGGTCCATGTGCCCGGTTCCAACTCGTAAAGCGGGATGAGGAGTAAGTAGTAGGTCACCAAAAGGAGCGTTGCCTGAGCCAATGCCGACCAGGGATGGCCCCTAGCACTACCGATGCCGATTATCGCCCCGCAGGTGGCATTGATGCACACCAGTTGGATGGCCCATAGCAGAACGATGAGATAGGTCTCTAATGGTATGCTCTCTCCCAGCACGTCATAGGCCGCTAGGACCTGGTAACCGTTGTAGAAGGCCATCATAGCCCCGATGCCTAGACCAAGGGCGGTACCATAGAAGGCAGTGTCCAACCTGAGGGCGAACCGCTTGAGCATCAGGATGACCAACATCACTAGCAGAACGAGCAGGGAAATGGATACGATCGTGATGATCGAAGTCCTGTCGAAGAGACCGACCACAGAAGCCAGTATGACACCGATTATCAGCCCTGCAGTGAAAATGCTGAACATTCTGCGGTCATCGAAGAAGGGCCGCTCCACCTTTGGATAGGTGTAATCAGCGAAGGTGATGAACATAAGCAACAAGGCTGGACCGATACCGATGGCCGCGGCCAAGAGCATGTTGTAGTTCATCTACCCCTCACAAAACCCGTCACTATATAATTTATGCGCATTCAACCTCGCCCTTGGGTCACAAGCTTGTCGTAATAATGGGCGACGACGCAGGCCTCCTCGCAACGGCCGCAATGGTTGCAGCGCTCCTCGTCTATGACCGGCCCGTCCATGATGCGGATGGCCTTCTGCCGGCACTGTTTCACGCAGATGCCGCAGCGGGTGCAGAGCTGACCGCGCAGGTAGGACTTGACCGCCCTCTCGAACGCTTTTGATGTTCGCTCCGAGGTCGGACCGGTGGCGACGATCTGGCCTCCCCCGAACACTTTTAAGGTGCAATCCTTGTCCTTGACCAAGGCTATCTCGAACTCCGGGCTGTGCCTCACCGACCCAACACATTTCAGCACCTCCGCCACCCGAACGAAGTCCTTTCGGTGCGGTAAGGAGAGGACACCCTCGATGGAGTAACCTCCGGTGAGGCATAGGCTCAGTCCTTTGGTGGTTCGCAGCTCCATGCGGTCGGTGCGCATCTTGGGCGCGCTCAGGCCGATCTCCTCCGCCAACAGCCTCATCTTAGGAGGGAGCACCTTCCAGCGCCAGAATCCGTAACGCACGTACTCCTGGGGCGAGCCAGTACGGGTCGCCCACTGCTCCAGGTGACGTTCCCACTTGCGGTGCATGTCCGGGTGCAGCCGGGCCGTCTCCCTCCACTCGCTTCCGAGGCAGGAAGCGCAGAGATAGCAACCGATGCGCTCGAAATCCTCGTCGTAGAGCGGGTTGTATCGAAGACCACGGTACCATATGTACCCCCACACCTCGGCCGCGTTCCAATCCTTGATAGGGTTGAGTATGGTCTGGTTGGGAACGAAGGGGTTGGTCTCCACAAAACCAATGCTGCTGCGGGCGAACGATTCCAAAGCACGGTTGCCCTCAATGGTCACAGTTCCGTCCTTGAACCGCTCCGCGATCAGGTCGGTCACCGGCCCAAGCTTGCACACTTTGCAGCACCAACGGAAGTCCTTGGCCGGGGGACCGAACTGGTCCACCTGTTCCCAGAAGGCGTTCCCCGCTTCCGCTATCATCAGCTTCTCTTGGTTCTCCCTGGCGAACTTCTTCACGTAGGAGACGGTCTCGGGGAACTCGATGCCGGTGTCGATGAATATCAGATGAAACTCTTTGCTGGCCTTCTTCAATAGCCCATACGACGCCAGGGAGTCCTTCCCCCCGCTGAACGATATGGTGACCGGCTTTTTCTTGTTCCCGATGAACGATTTGATGTCGCTGACACCCTTGGACTCGATGGTGGCCAGGTGGTCAACGTTAGCGGCGACGAACTCCCTCTGCTCCGAGGCGGGTCCGGGAGGGCGGGACAAGGCATGCCCTACGTCCCTGATCAATATGGCCCCCTCGGTGGACTGAACATTGTTGCTGTCCACCCGGGCCACTCCGCTGCAGACCAGAGATCCGACCAGAATAATGAGCGGGTCACCTGACTGGAACGGTCCGGTGACCTCTTTGATGGCCTTGCCGTCGACCTTCTTTCCTTTGAGGTGCCCTTCCGCCTTCTCCAGCTTGACCAGGTTCTTGGTGGCATGCTTGTGGAGCAACGCCGCTCCTTCCTGTCGCAATTGGAGCTCGAAGTCGTTCCGCCTCAGATCGAAACGCATGGTGGCGATGACCATGCCATCCGCCACGATCTCGTCGGAGCGGTCCTCCCCGGCCACCTTGTTCAGGAAGACCATCCTGCCCTCGATGCAGGCGGAGTTGCCAAAGTGCCTCTCGAAAAGCTCATCGACCACCTCTTTGCCGTGCCGCATGGCGGGGCGGATGTCGCCTGGTAATGAGACATCGAATGGACGGCCCGGTCTGCGGCATGTGCCACAGCTGGTACTGAGAAGCAAGGTGCCACACACATCGCACCAATGGAACGTTGCCTTTCCGTGCCTGGGGTCCCTTATGGCCATCGGCCGCCCATCTGTGCACTCGCTACAAAAATGTATGCCATCGTAGCGACGAAGATTTATCTAGCGGACCAATCATCGGCTCGAATGAGAGCATGGCCAACGCGTTCAAGGTCCCTCCTGATCAATATCGCCCTCCGCAGAGAGCCTTCAGCGGCAAGGAGCTGCAGCACATCGCCATCTCCATCACCGCCATCACCCTGATCTTCGCCATCTCCTTCTCCGACCTCGTTTACAATCTGAGCGACTCGGACGTCGTGGAACAATTCCTGTACTGGTTGGCCATCGCCGCGACGGTCACCATATTGGGCTTCCTGCTGCATGAGATGGCGCATAAGTTCGTGGCCCGCCGCTACAACGCCTGGGCGGAGTTCCGCATGTACCCGATGGGCCTGCTCCTCGGGTTCATCACCGCCCTGCTCGGCTTCACGCTCATAGCGCCTGGAGCGGTCTACATCGGTGGGAATATCACGAAGGAGCAGTACGGACGGATCAGCCTGGCCGGACCGGCGACCAATATCGTGATCGGAAGCATCTTCTTGGTAGCATGGTTGCTATTGAACGATGGTAGCCTGCTTTCCGATTCCCTGAACATCATGGCCGTCCTCAGTCTCATGCTGGCGGTCTTCAACCTCCTGCCCATCCCACCGCTGGACGGTTCCAAGGTGCTAAAGTGGAACCTCCCGATCTACATAATCGTAATGGCTTTGGCGGTGTTCCTTTTCTTGGTCAGCTGGCAGGTAATTGCCTTATAGGATCAACCATGGCTCACTTCAGGTCGGGGCATGGATAGCGCAGATGGCGGATGATGCCGCCTTCCCAGTCCTGCATCTTGCCAGGGTTGAAGATGTTGTCCGGGTCCAGGGCCTTCTTGATGGCCACCATGGTGTCCAAGGCGCTCGCCCGCTCCCTCTGGAAGTAGGGCGCCTTGGAAATGCCCACGCCATGCTCGCCCGTGACCGTGCCTCCCAAATCGAGCACAACATCGTAGATCTCACCCACCGCGACCTCGGCGTGTCGCCAGGATTCCTCGGACATAGGGTCCACCAGCATCTTGGTGTGCAGATTTCCATCGGCCGCGTGGCCGTAAGTTCCGATGACCACATCGTTGCGCACCGCGATTTCCTGGAACGCCTTGACCGCTGCCGGGATGCGTGATATAGGCACCGCCATATCATCGGCCAGCGATACGGAGACGAAGCGCTCGCCAAAACGACTCAGGGCGGACATGACAGATTTGCGAGCGTTGGTCCATCGGGCCATGGTCTTAGGGTCGCTGGTGGCCTCCACGGATATCGCTCCCACCCGCTCCGCCACTTTCGTCACCATCCCCATCTCTCGCTCCACCACCTCTGGCTCACCATCCACCTCGATCATGCAAAGCGCCTCGCAGTCGGGCAGTCCGGACCCGACCGTCTTGTTCACCGCCTGGATGCAGGTCCTGTCCATCAATTCGGTGGCAGAGGGCAGCACGGGAGTGGCGATGAGCTCGGACACGCATGTGCCTGCCGCCTCCAGAGAATCGAATGCTGCCATGATCATGCACTGCCTCTTCGGCTTGGGGGCGAGGCGCAATGTGACCTCAGTGATTATGCCAAGGGTTCCCTCGCTACCTACGAAGAGCCTTTCCAGCTGGTATCCGGAAGAGTTCTTGATGGTGTTGGTGCCGACCCTCATAACCGAACCGTCGGACAAGACCACTTCCAGGCCTAGGACGTAATCGCGGGTGGCGCCGTACTTGATGGCCCTCATACCCGAGGCGTTGGTGGCCACCATGCCTCCGATGGTGCAGGCCTCCGCGCTCCCGGGGGAGGTGGGAAAGAAGAACTTGAAGGGGGCGAGGCGCTCGTTGAGACGGTCGTACACCACTCCAGCCTCGACCACGCAATAGAGGTCCCCCACCCTGACCTCCTTGATGGTGTTCATCCTGGTCATATCCATGACCATGCCGCCCATGAGGGGCACGGCGCCCCCGCATAGGCCGGTCCCGGCTCCTCGGGCCACGATGGGGATCTTCTCCCTGCGGGCCAGCTTGACCACGTCTGATACCTCGGCAGTAGTTCGGGGTCGGACAATGACGTCAGGGCTGCGGTGATGGATGGAAGCGTCGAAGCCATAGGTATAGAGGTCGGCAGCTCGGGTGGATATGTTGGTCTCACCGACTATGGCCATAAGTGCATCCAGGGTCTCCGGGCGCATGGGATTCACACCATCTCGATGTAGCAAGATGGTTAAAAAGGTCACGGCTGGACGTCCCAATCACTATAAGATTTGGCCGTTTCGTCCGATGCGATGCGGTGGATGAAAACGATATAAGCATTGAAGCGATAAGGCGGGGCATGGACCTCAAGATCGTTCTGCTCGGACCTCCTGGATGCGGCAAGGGCACACAGGCGGAAAGGTTGGTCGCTGAGATGAAGTTCACCAAGATCTCCACAGGGGACCTGTTGCGCGAAGGCGTACGACTGGGCACGCCCCTTGGTCTGGAAGCGAAAGGCTACATGGAAGCAGGCAGGCTCGTGCCTGATGAGCTGGTCATCGGACTGATAAAAGAAAAGTTGGCCGTGACCCATGGACCGGTCCTCCTGGACGGTTTCCCCCGCTCCCTGGAGCAGGCGAGGAGCCTAGAGAAACTTACGAGGATCGACATGGCCGTGGATATCCAGGTGAACGAGGACAAACTGGTTCACCGCATCGTCATGAGACGGAGCTGCAAGAGCTGCGGGGCGGTCTATCACCTTGAGTTCAGTCCGCCCAAGCACGCGGACAAGTGCGACAAGTGTGGGGGCGAGCTCTACCAGCGCTCGGACGACACGGAACAGACGGTGCGCGCCAGGTTGAAGACCTATAAGGACCAGACCTTGCCTGTGAGCCAATTCTACAGGGAGAAGGGTGTCCTCCATACCGTGGACGGAGAGGGCTCCATCCCCCAGGTCTACGAGCGCATAATGAACACCATAAAGAAGGGTTGAACCCTTCCATTTCCATCCATTTGCCCCTTCCTGATGAAAAGGGTTAAAAACAGGAAGCATTTTAGGGGAGACAGCACAGCCCCGTAGTGTAGCGGTCAATCATGCGGGACTCTGGATCCTGCGACGTCAGTTCGAATCTGGCCGGGGCTACCATTCCTCTCCTCATTCTATCTCGGCGCCAGTGGCGCCTTTCGGGTCCAAGGTCAAACACTTCCTTGCATGTTCCATTCACCCAGGAGTGGCACCATGGAAAATAATTTGTAGAGTTGGGTTTAACCAAACTGAAAAGAAATTTGACAGGTGATCCGTTCCAGACAGATCCAGGATGCTGGCCGGCCCCGTCCCGTTCCTTTGATGACCATCAACGAGCGGTCGCTGTGGGTCCGGTGAAAATCAAGTAGCATTTATTAGGGCCGGTATCATCACTAGCATGCTAAGGTGACCACATGTTAGACCGGGGCATCGTCCTTGACAATCTTAGGAAGTATGACACAGAGAAGATCAAGATCGGCGTTCTGGCATCCCATTCCGCCCTGGATGTCTGCGACGGGGCGGTGGAGGAGGGTTTCAACACCGTCGCCATATGCCAGACCGGCCGCGACAAGACCTATACCAAATATTTCAAGGCGTTACGTGACCCCGATGGGAGGGTCAGGCGAGGCATCGTGGACGATTTCGTCATGGTCAACAAGTTCAAGGAGGCCACTTCCGCGGCGGTGAGGGAGCGTCTGCTCAAGGACAACGTGCTCTTCGTCCCCAACCGCTCCTTCACCTCCTACTGCGGCATCGATGCCGTGGAGAACGATTTCGATGTTCCCCTGGTGGGCAGCCGCAACCTGCTCCGCTCTGAGGACCGGGGCGGCCCCCAGGACTACTACTGGCTTCTGGAGAAGGCGGGAATGCCCGCGCCTCGGAAGGTCAAAGACCCGCGAGACATCGACAGCCTCACCATCGTCAAGCTGCACCATGCCAAGAAGAAGTTGGAACGCGGCTTCTTCACCGCCTCCTCCCCCGAGGAATACGAGGCCAAGGCGAACCGGTTGGTCCGGGACGGCGTTATCGAGGCGGAGGACCTACGGCATGCCCGCATGGAGGAGTACATCATCGGGCCAGTGCTCAACCTGGACTTCTTCTACTCGCCGCTCGAGGAACGGGGTGCCCGGATCGAGCTGCTTGGAATAGACTGGCGCTTCGAGACCTCGCTCGATGGGTTCGTGCGTCTGCCGGCGGCGCAACAATTGGAGCTGAACGACAGGCAAAGCCTGCCGGAGTACACCGTATGCGGGCACAACTCCGCCACCATGCGCGAATCGCTTTTGGAGAACGCCTTCGAGCTGGCTGAGAAGTATGTCAAGGCCTGTGAGGAGCATTTCTCACCTGGAGTCGTCGGACCGTTCTGCCTGCAGACATGCGTGGACAAGGACCTCAACTTCTACATCTATGATGTCGCCCCACGTATCGGCGGAGGCACCAACGTTCACATGTCGGTGGGCCACGCCTACGGCAACTCCCTTTGGCGCCGCAGCATGAGCACAGGCCGCCGCCTGGCCATGGAAGTGCGGCGCGCCATCCTCGAGGAGCGCCTTGATGAGATCGTCACCTGAGGGCGCCGCCGTCATCCGGGTGGTCGAGACCGACCTGGCCCAGCCCGCCTACACCGTGGCATGCGACGAAGCGCTGCTCGCCGCCCGGGCCGAGGGGTCGATCCCAGATACCCTGCACATCTATCGCCGCAGCCGTCCCACCATCTCTTTGGGGTACTTCCAGAGGCTCGAGGATTGCGTCGATGTAGAACTGGCAGGTGAAATGGGGGTCGAGGTGATAAGGCGGGTGAGCGGAGGGAGCGCCATCTACACCGACCCGGGCCAGCTCATCTATTGTCTGGCGATTTCCGCGGATGACATACCGGAATCCCCTCAGAAATCTTACCCGCTGCTCTGCCGAGGGGTGGTGGAGGCATTGAGGATATTGGGCGTTCAGGCGGTGTACCGGCCCTTGAACGATGTGGAGGTGGGCGGCAGGAAGATAAGTGGCAGCGCCCAGACCAGGAAACGCGGGGTGGTGCTGCAGCATGGGACCCTTCTCGTCGATACCGATGTAGACCTCATGGTCAGGTTGTTGAAGGCGCAGAGGGACAAACGCTGGAGGGCTCGGTCTGAGATCACCACATTGAAGGAAGAGCTCGGCACCGTCCCGAAGATGAAGGAGGTCCGATCGGCAATGATCAAAGGTTTCTCCACATCCTTAGGTCGGAGGATGGCCCATGCCCCATTTTCACGTATGGAGCATGAACTGATCGAGGGGATATTGAAGAAAAAGACCTAGATGGCCCTGGGCTCACTGGAACGATTCCAGGTCCAGGAAGGCCACCTTGCGGCCGTCCATGAAAAAGCCCATCTTTTTGTGCAACATCACCGAGGCGGCCAGGTCCGACATGATGGTGCTCTGCACCGCTTTGGCCCCTTTCTTCTTGGCCTCAGTTGCTGTCTTTTTGAGCAGCTTGTACGCGATGCCCTTCCGCCTGTGGTTCGGGTGCACCGCGATGGACTCCACCCACAGCACCTTGGGTACGTTGTTTATGTACTCGACCATCTGGCCGAAGACAAAGCCCACTATATGTCCATCTTCAATTGCCACGTAGCAAAGGCCGCTCTTCAGGTAATGGTCGAAGGAATTGTGCGATGATGCCCCTAGCTCGTCGATGAGGTCATGCGATAGTTGGTCCCAGCTCTTATGCAGCGACCCCTCCAGGTACTCTCTGATGCAGAATAGCTCCAGCGCTCTCACGTGTCCGCGGTCGTTCTCCTTGAGTGCCCTTATCTCCACCATTTACATCTCCTCCGGCGCTGCGATCCCCATCGCCCCCAGCGCGCTGCGCAGGGTCCACATCGTCGCCTCCACCAGGCACAGTCTGGCGTCCTGGTGCTCTCCTGACTTGAGCACCGGCACGGACTGGTAGAACTGGTTGAAGGCCGAGGCCAACTCGTGGCCGTAAGCGGGAAGGGCGTGGATCTTGCGCCTCTCCCCTGCCTCCTTGATTATGCTGGGATATAGGGAGAGGACACGAATAAGTTTTCTCTCCGACTCGTGCTCCAACTGCCTCACGTCCACTTCGGGGCGGTAGCTCTCTGCCTTGCGCAAAATGCTGCAGGCCCGGGCATGGGCGTACTGCACGAACGGCGCGGAATTGCCCTCGAAGTTGAGGGCGTCCTCCCACTGGAATACCAACTGTTTCTCCGGCTGAACCCGGATGATGTTGTAACGGATGGCCCCGGCACCGATCTGCCTGGCGATCTGGAACATCCTCTCCTCGGAGATGTCGGTGCGCCGTTTGCGCACCTCCTCCATGGCTCGGTCCTCAGCCTCATCGATCAGGTCGTCCAGGTAGACCACTCGTCCCTTCCGGGTGGACATACGCCCCTCCGGGAGCGCCACAAAGGCATAGAAGACACATTCCGGGGACTTCTCTACCCCCATTATCTTGAGGGCTGCCGCCAGGTGGGTCATGCCCAACTTCTGGTCCTCGCCTAGGACATTGATGAGCCGGTCGGCCCGGCTGAATTTGTTCAGATGGTAAGCGAGGTCCCGGGTGGTGTACAGCGTGGTGCCGTCCCGGCGGGTGAACGTGAACCGGGTGTTCTTGCCATGGATGCCGAACTCCTCCAGCTCCAGATAGAACGCCCCATCCTCCTCGCGGCAGTAGGCTGTGGCCTTGAGCCGGTCCACCACCTCCTTCGATGAACCGTCGATGATGAACTGTGACTCCCAGGTATAGCGGTCCAACCGGACGTTGACATCCTCCAGGCTGGAACGGATGCCCTGCAGCATCAGCTCGGTGGTCTCCGCCACCTGCTCGATGACATCCCGATCGCCGGCCTCGAAGCGGACCAGCATGCTGGCCACCTGCTCACCTACATTCGGGTCCGATTCCATGAGCTCGTTGGCCCTCTGGTAATATCCGACCAGGCGATGATCGGCCTTATCCCGATCGGCTGGCTTGACCTCAGAGTCCGGGATGTTGGCCACGCCCCATGCCAACAGCACGACCTGCTTGCCCACGTCGTTGACGAGGTACTCGGTCATGACTTCGTAACCGCACAACCGCAGGCAGCGGGCCAGGGTATCACCTATCAAAGGGTTTCTTGCCCGGCCCACGTGTATCGGTCCGGTGGGGTTCACCGAAGTATGCTCCAGCAGTATCTTGACGCTCTTTGCCTCTGAACGACCGTAGTCTTCCTTGACCTCGATGATGGCGTCCAATGTCTGCTGGCAAAGCATATTGCGATTGACCAGGAAGTTAACGTAACCTCGGTCGGCCCAAACCTTCTCCAACCTTTCGCCCAGGATCACGGCGGAAGATATCTCCTCTGCGATCTGGACCGGCGCCTTGCGTGCCTTCTTGGCCAAAGGGAAGCAGGGAACGGCGAAGTCGGACAGCTCGACGGGAGGGACCTCGACCTCGTACTCCGCAGACAAACCCAAACTGACGAGTGCGGCATCGACCGCCGATCGCACGTCGGCCCGGAACGGTTCCATCGGGTCCATGGTCACCCACTCGTAGCGAAGCGCAACAGCGCGGCTATGCCGCCGAACGCCTTGAGGAGCATGTCGCCCTCCTCGGAATCGGCGGATATCAGTTCCACCTTCGTGCCCATACTATCGGCCAGCTCGAACAGCTCGTCCACTATGTCCACATCTGCCCCGGTGTTGGCGCTCTGGTTGCATTTGGGGCACGGTATGACATCTGGAACGGTGGGCACGCTGACCTTTCCATTGAAGCCACAGGATGGGCAATTGATATCGACCCGCCTCTTGCGCAACCCTTCCGACAGGAGCAGGATGTCCACCTGACCGATCTGGATGGAATGACGCACCTCGTCCTCGCCGTATGCGGCGAGGCTGCCCTCGCTCTTGCGGATCTCCTCCAGCAGGCGTAGGATGAGCCTCTTCTCACGCATCAGGTCAAGGTCGCTGAGGTCCTCCTTGGCCTTGTCCACCAGCTCTTTGAGACCGTACTCGTCCGTGTAGCCGATGTCGTAGGTGCCCAGGACCTTCTTTTGCAGCTCGTGATGAAGGTATCCCGTATCAGCGAAGTAATCCTTGGTCGGTCCAGGCCCTCCGATCAATATCCCTGCCAGCCCTTCGAGGTTCAGGAACGAGTCGGTGGCAAGGTTGGCCAATTTATTATAATAGTCATTGGCGGCGATCTCAATGAGCCGTTCGAATCGCTGGGCCGATTGCCCTCCCTTCCGGTGCTTGGATGGGACGAGGGAATCGAAGTTGCGGATAACGATGATGCGTTTGCCGCGCAGGACACCGAGCGTCGCCTCGCTGCGGTCCACCACGATGAGGCCATAGACCTTCTTGTCGAGCAGCATGTCCTGCAATGGCTCAAGGTAGAACTCGGAATCGCATCGATAAAGGAAGGTGGTGATCGGGTCAGGGGGCTCGAGCACGTATTGGATCATCTTGGTCTGGTCGCCGATGCTCGATGTCTCTCCCACGAAGAAGACCACCCCATTGGCGGGCGGGGTCTTGAAGTACTTAAGGCGGGCCAATATGGACTGGATGGCGCCCTGCACATTCTTCCTGGTGCCTTGCGACTTGATGTTGGATGCCTGGGAGAACTCCTCTCGCAGATAGTTCGACACATCCGATATCTGCTTGGTAGGCGGCACGTAGACTGAGATGAGCTCGGTACCGCGGCCCTTCAAATTCTTGATGGTCTCGAGGTCCCTCTTGAAATCGTACTTCTGACGATCGGTGAGGGTCTCTCCTTGGATCTTTTCTGCCATAGTATGGACTACCTTATGGTTTTTAAGGGGAGAAAGAATTACCCTGATAAATCTGTTGGTGCACCCATGGAGAACGTGGTGGTTTCAATCGGGGGTTCGGTCATAGTCCCTGGCAATGACGATCATTTGTACCTAACCGCGTTGGCGAATCTCATCGCAGAGCTTTGCGAGGAGAGGCAGGTCTTCCTGGTCTGTGGGGGTGGCAAGGTGGCCCGCTACTACATCAACACCGGTCGGGAGCTGGGCGCGACCGTCCATGAGCTGGACGATCTGGGCATAGCGGTCACGAGGCTCAACGCCGGCCTTGTGCAACTGGCCTTGGGGGATAAAGCGGTGAGACGGGTTCCTCATACAGTCAAGGACGCCAAGCTCATCGCCCAGTCAGGCAAGGTGGTGGTCATGGGGGGCACGGTACCAGGACACACCACGGACGCGGTGTCGGCGATGTTGGCCGAGGAGGTCCATGCCATTCGCATCGTGAACGCCACCTCGGTGGACGCGGCCTACACCGCCGACCCGAAGAAGTTAAAGGAGGCTAGACGGCTTCACCGCATTAGCTTCAAGGAGCTCCATGACCTCGTCAACAAAGGTGAGCATGGTGCGGGACCATCCGGAATATTCGACCGACTGGGGGCGGACATCGCCTTGAAACATCGCATCCCCATCTACATCGTCAATGGACGCAACCTCGAGGAGCTGCGCAAAGCCATCCTCGGCCTGGATGTAGAGGGGACCTACGTAGGGGATTGAGCCGCCGGATCAAACAATTTTTTACCGAATGGACCTCAAACGGATCGGTCTTCCAGGTCTTGGCTGTCCACCGCCTTCAGTCCTATCGAGCGTGCCAATTCCTTCAGTTCGGTGGCCCGGCTCCGGCTCATGGACTTCCTGTGGATGTATATCAGCTCTGCCTTACTCGCGTCCGCCGCCTTCCGCATCCTTTCCAACGCCATGGCGTCGTCCACCTTCTCAATGGCATAGTTGGGCACCATATGGCCGAAGCTGATGCGCTTGGTCAGGCAGACCTCGCTAAAGCGAGGGGCGTAATGGCCTCCCCCGACGCCGATGGCGATCGGGTCGTCCAATGGGTCGGCCTCGAGCACGGCCGATGCGATGGCCTTGGCAGCCTCCACATGCCCCCAGTTGTCCTCCCCGCTGCCGATCTCGATGTAGGATGTGGGTTTGCTCATCCAGGGGCCATGGTGGGTGGTCTCGAATGACACCTGGAAGGGCAGCCCCTTCGCGCTCTCGGTCAGTTTGATTAGTAGGGCGGTCATCAGTTTTGGGTCGGAAGGGACAAGCTCCCCAGGGCGACCCCCGAGGTCTGCCGCGCCGTAGTTACCTATGGGGTGCACCGTCAAGGTCGGGATGCCTGAGGCCGCCTTGTGCCTTGAAAGGAACAGGACCCTCTCGATCTGGAAACCTAGCTCTTGGCCCACAGATGCATCGATATCATCGGAGAACAGGTGGGGTCTCTCGATCGTGACCATGATATTGTCTTCCCACAAATATGCTGGCCTCCCCAAGTAGGACCCTATCTCGGTCCAGTCCGCCATTTCCAGCAGACGGTCGCGGATGTTGATGCTTGCCCTGTCCTCGAGGCTGGATAGAAGCAGGCGCATGGACCGGGGAGCGTCTTTGCTTGAATTAATGTTTGCGTCTGGCTGTTATCAAGGTTGATTCGCGTAGCGTAATTGTAATGGTGTTCCTCATGGCATGCCCACGCCGTCCTAGGGAGGATACCATGCCTAGTGCGGTCACAGTCGGCGAGAGGATATTGTTGCACCTGTCCCAATTCTCGAAAAATTCTGATAACTTCGACGCCCCCCCTGAGGTCAGTCAGGATGGGATCGCGGAGGCTCTGCGCATCTCCCGGGCCCATGCCGCCATCGAGCTGAAGAAGCTCAAGGAGGTCGAGGAGGTCTCGGAGCGTCTATCCCATATCCGTCGAGGACCCACAAAACGAAAGGTCTATTTTCTGACCGAGAAGGGGGAAGTTAGGGCGAGGAGGCTTAAGGACTATGTCGTCAGGGAGGGCATCGAGCTGGCACCGTTGCTCGATATGCGTCGATGCAAGGCTTCAGACCTATGGAAGGCCACCCCGACCGACCTCCGTCCCATCCTAGGAGCGGCCAGCGTTTTCAGGAGACCATTCAGACGTTCGGCTTTGCCCCATACTACGGTGACATTGCTTCCTGAGGACGAGGAAGGCATGGTCGATCTGCCCAAGGAGTTGAAGGACAACCTCCCGCCATTGATCGAACCATCCACCCTGATGTCCCATCATTCCTTCGCCGCCGACTACTGGCTGAAGGAAGGCGATAGGAGGGAGAGGTTGTATCATCTCCTCCACGCCGGTAGGACGTTGGAAGCGGAGATGCTTATCGCCAGCCATGGTGCCATCCTTTGCTCGGAACCTGACCGGGATCTCTTCGGTATGGTCATGACCATCCCGCGTGAACCGTCCCGCTACGCCCCCAAGGTCCGCGAGGTCCAAGGCACGGTGGCCCGAGCGGTCCAAGAATACGACATCGCCCTGACATTAGCCGAGGAGCAGATGGCTTCGACCGATGCGGGGGAGAGGTTGCGCGGCATAAAGCTGAAGGGTGGGGTCCTAGCCGATAGGAACGAGTACGATCTTTCATACTTGGCCTTGGTCCAAGGTCGAAGGCCACAGGACCGGATCGATGTGGAACTGGAATGCGCCATAGCAGAGGTTTTGATCGCCCAGGGCAAGGCCGACCAGGCAAAGGCCCTCATCCTACCTCTTTTGAGCGACGCCCGCTGTTCCAACGACCTGCAGGACCTAGCGCGGCTCTATTTCGAGATGGGGCGGGCTTGTCAAGGGAGCCAGGACCCCCACGAGGCCATAAAATACTACAGCAAAGCGGTCGGCTTGGCCAGGCCAGGGGACAAGCGCCGTATCTACGAGGCCATGTCCTTGGCCTACTTGTCGATAGGGATGCGCGAGAAGGGAACGGAGTACGCCCTCAAAGCCGGGATCAAAAGACAGGACTGGAGCGAAGCATGTCCAGGTCCGTGATATATAGCTCACGGATGTCCTTCAGGTTCCAGCGCAACATGGCCAACCTCTCGAAGCCCAGACCCCAGGCGAGGACAGGGTGCTTGACGCCCAATGGCGCGGTCACCTCGGGACGGAACACCCCTGCGCCCCCCAGTTCCATCCATCTTCCATTGAAGTAGATGTCGATCTCCAACGATGGCTCAGTGTAGGGGAAAGGGCCCGGGCGCACCCGGATCGTATCGAATCCCATACGGCGGTAGAACTCCCGCAGGACGTTGACCAGCATGTCGAAGTTGGCCCCCTCCTCCATAATGATGCCTTCGATCTGCACGAACTCGGGCAGGTGGGTCATGTCGATGGACTCGTTCCTGAAGATGCGACCGATCGAGAACACCTTCGCTGGTGGGTCTGGGTGTTTGGCCAGATAACGTATCGAGTTGGGGGTCGTATGGGTGCGAAGCAGGGCCCTTTCGGCCTCCTCTCGGGACCATGCATAACGCCATCCCAATGAACCCGTGTCCCCACCGTTCTCATGGACCGCCTTGACCTTGGCGATGATGTCCTCTTCCTCGATCTCCACCTTGGCGGGTCTCTTGAGGTAGAAAGTGTCCTGCATGTCCCGGGCCGGGTGGTCCTGGGGAGTGAACAGGGCGTCCATGTTCCAGAACGCCGCTTGGACATACTCATCGTCCACTTCAGTGAATCCCATCTGGATGAAGATGCGGCGGACCTCGTCGGCCACGCGGGTGAGCGGGTGCTTCTTGGCGGCGTAGAGGCTGGGGGCGAAGGTGTTGACATCGTACTTGCGTATGGAGACGTCGCGCCATTTCCCGGTCTTGATCAGTTCGGGGGTGAGCTGCGCCACCTCCTCCTTGAGCTCTATGCCTAAGGCTAGTACCTCACGTCCCAGGTCGGTGACCGACAGTTCCCTCGACACCACTAGGCGCTCGGTGATGAGGTCTTGGCGTGTCTTCAACTGGGCCACTACATTGGTATCGACCTCGTCCTCAGGACGGTCGGCCTGGGCCAGAGTGCGCAACAGCGCCTCATCTGGCATATCCGCCCCCAATGACCTCTTCCCAATATCGGTCAGCACCATCGAGGGGGCGCCTTCCCCCTTCTCCATGCTGACCAGTGACTTGCGCTTGAGCCAGCCGATGGCCAAGGAGGCGTCGCCCTTGCCTATTCCCTGCTCCAGCTCGGCGATGGTGCAACGGCCTTGATTGGAGCCGATGAACTGCAACGCCTTGCGCTCCGGAAGACCTCGATCCAATATGTCCTTGGCCTTCAATGAATAGAACTTCTTGGCGCTCTCCTTGATATCGACCAGGCCCTTGGACTGCAACCAGGAGGAGGCGTTCATGACCTCAACCAGCTGTTGGAACTGCCCCGCCTCGAAGACGCGCTCCGGAGATGCGCCTCCATCCAGGCCTTCCAACGTGAGCAATACCTTCCTCTCGGGGTAGCTCAGACCTTCCAACAGCTGCGTCGCGCTCATGGTCGATAGTGAAAAGCTCGACCGTATTTGGTATTTTTCACCGGTCCCTGCGCTTGGCAGGCTTGATGTCCAGGACCGGTGTGCCATCGAAGGCGTCCAAGCCCCGTACCTTGACGCGGTCCCCATCAATGGTTAACAGTTCCACCCTCTGCAGCCCGATGGGGTTGGGCCGGAACGGGCTGTGCGACGCGAAGACACCCACCTCGGGGTTGTCGGGATCACCTTTGGGATGGAGCTTCAACTTATACCCCTGGTCGATGTTCCGGTCGAAAAGGAAAATGACATCGATCTCCTCCGATTCCTCCAACTTGTACAGGCCAGGGACGAATTCGGGAAGCACCACTATCTCCGATACCACCTCTGAGAAGTCCCTGGAGGAAAGGACGCCGTTGCGGACGTGTCCGATAGGCTCCAGCTTCAGCATTCCGATCTCAGCATGAAGTCCTGCACCCTCTCCTTCGCCTCTTCCCTTTTCTGCTGGTGCACTTCTAGGAACTTCGTGATCCGCTCGGTCAGTATCTGTTTGCACTCTCCGCATAGGACCTCCCCCTTCCTGCAACGTTCAGCCAAACGATCGACCGCCTCGTCGTTTGGCTCGAAGAGGATATATTGGTACTTGAAGACCGCACAGATGTCAGGTCGGCCACCGTTCTTCCTCTGCTCCTCCACCGACACCGCTCCGCCCGTGAACGCCTGACCTATCTTCTTCTTCACCGTCTTGGGGTTGTCAGTGGTGAAGATCGTGGTGTTCGGCTCAGAGGAGGACATCTTGTCTCCCCCGCTGAGGCTGGGGAACATCTTGGAGTGCAGCAGGGCCGGCTTGGGCATGCCGATCATCGGCGCCACATCCCTCGCCACCCGGAAGTGGGCATCCTGGTCGATGCCGCACGGAATTAGGCATGGGGTGGCCTT
>JACXTP010000105.1 GCA_016919625.1 Methanomassiliicoccaceae archaeon | reverse complement strand
GAATAACGCACGATGGAAACCGCCCGCGACCCCCCGCCTCAACGCCTCGGTGTTCACCGCCCCCGGAGTGGCGCAGAATATGAGACTGAGCACCAGGGCGGACCCGAAGAGGACCTCATACATCGCCTTCTGGAATGCCTCGGGATATATATCATCTGGCTCTCACATGAAAGCAGAAAGGATGAGATTGGCCGCCCCACCCAACGCCAGCGAGATGCCGATCGAACCTAGCGTTATCTTCGTGGCGTTCTTGGATCCGAACTCCTTGAAAAGGACGCTCAGCGCGGACACGCACGGAACGAAGGTCGCCATGACTAATGCGAACACGAAGAATTGCTGGGTGGTCATGTACAACGCGAAATCGGACGTACCAAACAGGACCACCAGAAGTTGGAGGGCCATCTCCTTCCTAAGGATCCCGAAGAGCAGAGCGATCGCAGTGATCGGAGGAAGACCGAGCAAACCTTCCGTGATAAAGCCCAATGGTTCCACGATCTGGTCGAGCATCCCATAAACCATGAGCAATTCCAGCACTAGGCTGGTAACAAGAAGGATGGGGAAGGCGATCACGAAAAAATCCTTGGTGCGGTGATAGGTCTTCCTTAGGACATTGTCCAGACGTGGGACCGCCAGTTCCGGGACCTCGAACATCAGGCCGATAGGCTCCTCCTTCATGGCCCTGTTCATAAGGAAGGCGGCAACGATGATGAGAGCGAGGAGGATGGCATATATGGCCGCTACCCAGGCGATCCCGTTGTACTGACCGACCGTTCCTAGGATGACCACGGTCTGGGCGCTGCATGGCACGGCCAGGATGATCACTGTGGCCAATATCAGACGTTCCCTTTGAGAACCGAGCACCCGGGTGGAGAGGATGGCAGGGACATTGCATCCTGTGCCCACTACCATGGGTATGGCCGACTGTCCGCTCAATCCGATCTTGCGCATCAGACCATCAAGGAGTATGACTACCCTCGGCAGGTAGCCCGAATCCTCCAGGGCCGCCAGTATGAGGTAGAATAAGATGATGTACGGGATGACGATCGCTATGATCGACAGGAAAGTGAGATACAAGGCCTGCGATATCGCCTCCCCTAGCTGCCCACCGATCGCCTCTTCCATCCAATCGAAGAAACCTGCGGTCAGATCGTTGTAGATGCTGACCAGGGCCGTCTCGAGGAATCCTCCCACGAAAACCACGACCAGGAAGACGCCGAGTAGAACACCGATCAATATGGGGATGCCAGGCCAGGACCGGAGCGTCAGGTCGGAGAACCTCTCCTTGCGGGACAGGGGGCGGGGGATGCGGCCAACTACCTCGGATATGATCCGGCCCGCCTCCCCATACCTATCTCGATTGATATGGACCTGAATGTCCTCGCCGTGCTGTTCCTGGAACTCCTCCATCTCCCGCGTGGCCATGGCCTTGAGATCCGGGGTGAACTGGGCCGTGAAATGCTGATTGCCTTCCATCAGCTGGAGCAAGGCTCCTCGAATGGGATAGCTGATGGAGTATTGGGGCACATGCGAGGAAAGACGGAGGATCATGTCCTCAATATGTGAATCGTAACGGACCTTGAAATCGGAATGAGGTATTTCCATCGAGGCCACGATGTCGATGAGTCCCTCCAGACCCTCGCCGGTGATGGCCACGGTGGGGACGACGGGCACCTTGAGGTTCGCCCTCAGCCGGTCTATGTCGATCTTGAACCGCCTCTTCGCCACATCCATCTGGTTCAACACCAGCACGGTCCGGTAACCAAGCTCCAGGACTTGGTAGAGCAGGACCAGGCCAGGCTCCAATCTGGAAGCGTCAGCGATGACAAGGACGCAATCGGGCCTCTTCTCCGAAAGCAGCTTGGTTGCCACCAGCTCGTCCTCGGTCGCTCCCGTCAGTCCGTAGGTGCCTGGAAGGTCGTAGAGGATCAGCTCTTGGCCATTTCGTATCAGACGCCCCTCCTGGAATTCCACCGTGGTCCCCGGATAGTTCGAGGACGTGGCGTTCACCCGCGTCAGTTTGTTGAACACCACCGACTTTCCTACGTTGGGGTGGCCAAGCAAGGCCACTTGGATCGACCCGCTCATGATATGATTTCCGCCCCTTTCCTTGGGTTGCATCTACCCTTCGGCAAAACATGCACCAAGCGTGCGTAGTCCTTGGCTAAAGCGATCTTACAGTCCTCAACGTTGAGCACGATCGGGCCGCCCATGGGAAGCTTGTCTTCCACACAGATGCTCCTTCCAGGGACGAGGCCCATAGCTATGACTCGCCGCATCTTGCCGGTGTCCTCGCAGCGTAGGTGGGTGATGACAGCCATCTCTCCCTTTCCCACTTCGGTCAAAGGGATGGAGGGTTCGGAGATGCACATGCGACAATCTTGGTCACAGGCAGGTATGGGGTCGCCATCGGGGCAGGTCTTAGGATTGTTCATCATCTGGCAGATGCGCTTCTCACTCTCGTCCGAGAGGGTGTGCTCCAGACGACAGGCCTCTTTGTGGCTCTCTGCCTTGTCCAGACCGATGATGTCCACCAGGAACCGCTCCATGAGCCGGTGCTTGCGCTTGATCTTGGCGCCGATGCGTTCCCCTTCAGGGGTCAGGGTGACGCCGTGGTACCTCTCATAGTTGACAAAGCCCATATCAGCTAACCTCTGCAACATCTCAGTGACGCTGGCTGGCGTCACCCCCATCTTTTTGGCGATGTCGTTGGTCTTGACCGGACTTGACCTCTGGGAAAGTTCCCAGATACACTCGAGATATTCCTCGACATTCTCACTGACCATCGGTTTAGGTTGACCTAACTTTTAGTATATATAGGTGTCTTTTCTAAAGTTATCTTGGTAAAACCCTAAAAAAAAGCTTTCGTAGAGAAGGAAATACTGGCCCTGTGATCTGATCTCATTAATTTTTAAGAACCTAAAATAATTCATATGTCTGCGAACGGCACGATGTCACAGCATCGGCAATGATGACACATGGTCCGATAAGTGGTCGGAGTGAGCCCGTGTCGGATCAGAATCTCCTTTGACCGTCGGGAAAGGCTCAGGATCCTCTCTGGACTGACCGGTTCTATCGGTCCCAAAACCTCCTCAAGGACAGGACGGTTGATCTCGTTGAGTCGAAGGGGGCGCAGGGTGGGCACGATGCCCATGCCCGCCAATCTTTCCACCCCTTCCAATATGGAGCGGTCGCTCTCCCCCAGTCCGAAGATGATGTTGGTGGTGACCTTGCCCCGGCCGAACACAGCCACCGCATGCCCTAGGGCTTCCATTATCCAATCCAGGTCCAGCTCCCCACAGACCTTTTGGAAAATCTCAGGGTCGAAAGTCTCCACGTTCATCTTGATCTCGTCCGCCCCAGCGTCTTTGAGCCTTTCGATCTGTGACGCCTCGGAAATGTACGGCTCGACACCGATGGGGATGTCGTTTCCCAGCTCAGAACGGACCATGCGCACCACCTCCACCATCTCATCGATGGTCGCCTTCGGTGAGCCCACCACCGCGGAGGTTATGGAAACGGCGCAGAGGTCCTTCCGGTCCGCCACCTCCCTGATCATGCGTCTGACCTTGTCCAGGTCAAGATCCTTGGTGGCATCCTTGCCCAATCTTGGCGAGGTGCAGAACTTGCAATCGTAGATGCATTCCTGGTGCAGGTTGATGAAGGCCTGTTCGGGGGAATGATAGATAGTAGGCTGTATCTCGACCATGTCCAGAAATGGCTTGCCACGATGCGTCATGCACAGGCCGGTGACGGTCTCCAGCAGCTCGAACTCGCCTTGCTCGCGCGATATCGATTTCTTGACCCGAAGACCTTCGAACGTGAAAACCACGGAGACCGATCCTGCCCCGGGACCTGCGGTGGAACGGCTAGCTTTGAAAGGGAGATGAAAATCCTTGGGGAGGAGGACCGAACCTCCCGCCAAAAGGATGGCTTTCTTCTCCGCACCGCTCAATCCAGCTTCCATTTGACACCTTCCGCGGTGTCCTCCAAGATGACGCCTTTCTCTGCCAAAGAGTCCCTGATCCGATCGGCCAGGTCGTACAGCTTCCGTTTGCGCAGTTCCTGCCGGATGTTGATGATGACCTCCATGATATCGTCGAACTGGTCCGGGCTATGTTCCATGCCGGGCAGGATCCCCAATATCTGGTCGAACTCCTCGAAAAGGGCGATTATGCCCTTTGTGCCCTTCTTGCTGAGCATCTCGTGATGCATCAGTTTGTTTGTCTCACGGGCCAGATCGAACAGTTCGGCAATGGCCCCACGAGTGTTGAAATCGTCGTCCATCTGCTCCAAGAAACCCGTCTTGGTCTTCTTGATCAGCTCCTCTGAGTCATAGCCGCCACTGGCGGTCTCGAGATAGTCCTTGAGCTCCGTGTATGTGTGCTGTAGTCGGCGCAGCGAGGCACAGGCCTCGTTAAGGGCGTCCTCACTGTAGTTCAGCGGTCCACGATAATGAGTGTTGAGGAAGTAGAATCGGACCTCCTGGGTGGTGTAAAGGTCCATCACCGTGCGCACAGTGAAGAAGTTCTTCAAGGACTTGGACATCTTGGCGTCCTGCACCTGCAGCATGCCATTATGCATCCAATATTTGGAAAGGGGATGATGGAGCACCGCCTCGGATTGCAGGATCTCATTCTCATGATGAGGGAATATCAGGTCGTTCCCGCCCCCATGGATATCGATCGTCTCGCCTAGGTAGCGGTATATCATGGCCGAGCACTCGATGTGCCATCCCGGACGGCCATCGCCCCAGGGGCTGGGCCAGGAGATCTCACCTGGCTTCGCTCCCTTCCACAGGGCGAAGTCCATGGGGTGGCGCTTCTCCTCCTCCACGCTCACCCTTGCTCCGGCGCTAAGATCCTCCAGAATATTACCGCTGAGCTTGCCGTACTCAGGGAAGTTCTCCACGCTCAGGTAGACGCTCCCATCAGAGGTGACGTAGCCATTACCCTCCTCCACGATGCGTTGCACCATCTCTACGATGTCGGCGATACTCTCGGACGCCTTCGGGTACAGGTCCGCCTTCTTGACCCCAAGT
>JACXTP010000104.1 GCA_016919625.1 Methanomassiliicoccaceae archaeon | reverse complement strand
CGCTGGCAACGCGATGCCGCACATGGTGATGGTCAGCACCAGAAGCATCAGGTACTTCTTCCGGGGCATGTCCATGGTCTGCAAAGCCTGTCCGAACTTCATCCTCACACCTCAGTAAACGAAGGGCAGCGAGTCCGGGCCCTTCTCGTAGTAATCGTTGAACACCTTGACCACTTCCTTGTAGCCCACGATGTTCAGGTCCACCATCTTCTGGATGATGCGTTCCCTCTTCTTCAGGTCCTTATAGATGTCCTTCTTGTCCGAGTAGCCGTGCTCCAGCGCGATCTTGTTCTCCAGTATGTGCGAGTTGTTCATGCCCCGGAAGTTGTGATGGTCCTTGTTGGGGTCCCACTTGAAGACCACGCGGGTCATGATTCCTCCGGCCTCCCGGTTGAAGCCGACGAACTCTTCCACGTGGGTGACTCGGCGGAGGAATCGTCCGTTGACGCTCACCGCCGATTGGAATATGATGACGTTGACGTTGTCGATGAAAGAGAGCGGGATGTTGACCGGCTGGCCGGTCATCCTCTGTATGAACTTGGTGGATGTGGAGGCGTGGAAGGTGGCGATGACCGGGATACCGGTCTGCATGCATTGGTAGGCGGTCCTGGCCTCCTCACCACGTATCTCACCGATGATGATATAATCGGGACGGGAACGCAGCGCGGCGCGGAGCAGGTCGAACATGGTGACCCTTGCTTCCTCGGGACCGGCCTCGCGGGTGACGCAGCGCTGCCAGGAGCGCTGGCAGGGCTTCACCTCTGGTGTATCTTCCACGGAGTAGATCTTGCCGCGGTGGTCTATGAGGGTGAGGATGCCGTTAAGGGTGGAGGTCTTTCCGGACGCCGTCTCACCGCAGATCATGATGTTGATCTTATTCTCCAGGCATAACCATAGGTAGGCGCCCAGCTCGGGGCTGAACGTCCCCCATTTGATCAGCTGGATGGGCGAGATTGGCTCGGGTGAGAACTTACGGATGGTGAAGCTGCTCCCTCGGGCGGAGATCTCGTTGGAATAGATCATGTTGATACGGCTGCCGTCCGGGAGAACGCCGTCCACGATGGGCTTGGAGGCGGACACGGGCCGCCCCATTCGCTCTGACATCGAGATGAAGAACTCGTTCAAGGCGAGCTCGTCGTCGAAGCGGATGTTCGTCTCCAACGCGTACTGGAAGGCCTTGTGGGAAACGCGTATGCGCGATGTGCCCACCAGGTGGATATCCTCGATGTATTGGTCCAGGATGAGCGGCTCGATGACCCCGAAGCCGACGATGTCCCTCTGGATGAAATATTTGAAAAGGTCGTACTCCTCTTGGCTTATCCGGACCCGCTCACCGGTGGTGAAGATCTTGGAGCCTGGAAACTTCTTCAGAATGTTGGCGCCCTCCTCCCCCTCCACTACCTCGACCACCTGGTCGAAGAGCTTGCCGAGGATGCGCTCCAGGTCCTCCTTGGTCTCCGAGGAGTCCTCGCCTGATGCCCGGGTAAGTATGGATTGCTTGATGGCTCGGAGCTTCTCCTTCTCCATGTCGTCCAGCTGCTTCTCTATGCTGGCGTATTGGTTCTTATTGGCGTTGATGTGGATAAAGCTCGATCCGACCTTGTAGATGAAGTTGCACGCCTTGGGGTCGTTCTGCGCCTCCTTGCGTATGTCCGCAAGGTCGCGGATCGTGAGAGTCTCGTAGTAGCGCGGCAGCTTAGAGGTGGCCCTAGAAAGCTCCTCGACGTACTGCTTCAGATACCAGTTGAGCTCTGTCTGTCTTATCAGTTCATCATCCATATCTATCAGGTGCCCGTTGATAGGTCTGGATCACGCGCTTGTGTTTCTCAAGTCGGTCCTTTCGTTCCTCGTCTCCCGAACCTCAGCCCGACACGTCGGTGATCTCAATCACCATGCCGGACCGCGACTCGATGCGGTATCTCATCTGCTCCTCCACTTGTCCCCTGGCCCTCAAGAACCTTTTGACCTGAATCTCGCGGCTGATTCCACCTTTGTTCTTTATCTCGAGGTTCAGGTAGACGTCCGCCGACAGGCGCACGGGTTCCAGGCTGGCTATGCCAGCCTCGGCGGTCAGGATGACCGTTTTGCCCGACCGGGCCACCTTCTTCAGGAAGCCCATCAGGTTCTGCGCCTGGTTGTTGTCCAACCGGCGGTTGATAAGTGAGGAGAATGAATCGACGATCAGCACGTCGCGCTCGTAGAGCTGCGGCGAACCGATCAGCTTGTCCAGGAAATCGTCCCGGACCATGGTCTGCCCCAACAGAGGGTAGACCGGTAGGTAGAGGAGCTTCTGGCTGAGCAGGTGCGGCCCTACCTTGTACTCGATGGAGTACATCTGATCGATGAAGTCCTTGATGGTCATCTCCGTGGAGACGAATGTGACGGAGGCCCCATTGGCCAGCAGCCCGTAGCATAACCGTTGGCTGATGACGCTGCGCCCTGAGCCTTCTATGCCCTCGATGAGCATCACCGCTCCCTTGGGCAGTCCGCCTCCAAGCTTGGCATGCAGCTCGTCGGACTTGATGAAGATGGGATAGAGACCGCGGTCCTTAGGCTTCTCCTCTGGTCCTGGTCCTGCCATGTTTCTTCACCTCTCGTCCTTGCTTCATGCCCGAAATCGTTTCAGATGCGGAACGTCAGGCTGTCCGCCTCGCCGTCCCCCGTGATCACCTTAACGATGTGATCCCCCGGGGCTAGTGAGATGTTGATCGTGATCTGCAGCACCGCCGAAGGCACCCATAGCGCTCCGTTCGAGCCCAGCACCTGCAGGGCGGTGTCATTGGTGAAGCTCCCGTCCATCATGACGAAGAGCCCTTGCACGTCCAATGTGGAGGACCCGGTGTTCTCCACGTATATGGTCAGGCTGGTGCCGCTGTAGGGCACCATGGCCGGGTCGTTGATGATGGCGATCTCCGATTGCATCGCCTCGGTCATGGCCTCGGACTCGACATCGATCTTCTTGGCCATCTCGTAACCTACGCTGATGAAGACGCCGGCCATCGAGGCGGCCACCACCACCGCGGCGATGAAGAAGATCATGTGCGTTACTGACGCGTCGGATGCCATTTTCTCACCTCATGAGTGGTAGGCCGAGGCCCATTCCTTCACGGTCACTTTGAGGCGGGCGCCGTCGATCTCCATCGGGAAATCGATCGTCATCTGCTCGCCTGGGGCCCAGATCTTGCTCCCTGGGTGTCCTTGCACCGTCAATGTGATCAAGGTCTGGTCGGCCAGGGCGCCGTTCACCAGGATGTCAACGTCGTCGAGGTCGATCACGGCCTCGCCGTCGTTCACCAGGGTGACGGTGTCGTTGGCGTCGTCCACCTCCACGATGGAGATGGACGTTTCCATCATTCTCTCATACCTTTCTGTCTGTTCGTTCTGGGAGCTTATGAGCGAGTCCTGGAAGTGGTCGAACGATCCGAATACGATACCGAACAGTATCACGAAAGTCGTGAACAGTATCGCCGAGGCGGCCGACACACTCAGTCCCATCTCAGTTCACTTCCAGGCGCCTCAGCTCTTTGAACCAGTGCTCGATCTCCTCGTACTCCTGGTCCGAGACCTTATGTCCCTTCTGCTTCTTGCCGTAGAACCGGTCCATCTGGAACTCCACGATCTTCACGACCTGGTTCATGATGTATGGGTCCGACACGGCCACAGGGTGGGTGAAGGTGTCCTCGTGCTTGCTCGACGCCTTGGTCTCGGGTTTGGGCTCCGGGACGAAAGGAAGGACCTCTCTCGGAGCTGGTATCGGTTTGACCGGTTCCAGCTTGATCGGTGTCTTCGGCTTTATGATGCTCACCGGGACAGCTTCGAAGTTGTCCTCGGGTCGGAGCAACATGTCCGCTACATCGTCGTCGAGCTCGGAAATCGTCTCGATCTTGGGAGCGGCCTTCGTCTCCACCTTGGCCTCGGCCTTCGCCTCGTTCGCCTTCTTGGTGGTGCTGTTGTCCACGAACGGGTTGTACTCCCGGCTCACGGCCTCGTACACCTGGAGCAGGCTCCTCATGGAATCGTTTATGGAGCCGAGGTCTCCTTTGATCTGCTCAATGTCGCTCTTCAGGCTCTTCCCCTGCATCTGCAAGGTCTCCACCTGTCCCTTCACGTCCTCCATGGTGGCGCCCAGAGCGGTGACCTTCTCATCGCTCGCATCGGGTTGGGCCACTGCGAAGTCGGGCCGCCCCAGCTCTGAGCCGAGGCCCGAGCCGAGCGTACCAAGGGAACCGCCCATCGACCCGCCCATGCCTTCGTTCGGCATGACCAGCGTGTCTCCGTTCGGTGCTTCCATCTCGCCCATCATCCCTGAGAGATCCTCGCCTCCCTTCTTCTTTCTAAACGATAGTATTGCTAGAAATGGAAGAAAGGAAGGAAGAGGACATCCACGGTTAGTTTCCGTAACATCACTCTCCTTTTGTTTTTAAATTTAAGAGGTTTAAGGTGTTTGAACGCCTCTCAACCTGATTAGGCCAGGTTGATCCTTGCGGTGTCGAAGACCTCAGGCGTGTAGAACTGGATCAGGCTGGTCTGTCCGTAGGCAGGCATGATCTTGATCTCCACGTTCTGGGAGTTGACGATACCGAACTGGGTGAGGTCGATGCTGACCTTGATCAAGTCGCCCTGACCGACCATATCAACCGAGCTACCGCCCCAGGCCTCAACGCTGGACACGACCAAGGTCTGAGCTGCCAGATAGTCAGTGTCATTCGCTACGGTTCCCTTGGCGTACACAACGGTGTCTCCGCCATCGGTAACTGAAATGACCACGTTGTCCATGTTGATGGACGGGCTACCGGCAGCGAGCCTTACGTAGATATCAACAGAGTCTAGCTCATTGTATCCTGGGGTAACTATGGTTCCGACGACATCGTAGG
>JACXTP010000103.1 GCA_016919625.1 Methanomassiliicoccaceae archaeon | reverse complement strand
TACCGGCATCCCTTCCATGCAATCGGTGGCCGGGTCGAACTTCTGCGAGGTGGGCCTAGAGAAGGCGGGGAGGAACACCATGGTGGTGATAGGCGCTATTGACAACTTGGTCAAGGGAGCGTCCGGTCAGGCGGTGCAGAACTGCAACATCATGTTCGGACTAGAGGAGACGATGGGATTGGACTTCCCGGGATTGGGGGTTTGAACAATGGCATACCGAGTGATCGAAGGAGGCATTACCGCGGCCAAGGGATTCCGGGCCAGCGGCGTGCATTGCGGCATAAAGAAACAGAACCTGGACCTAGCCATCATCGTTTCCGATGTGCCGGGCAAGTGCGCCTTGGCCTATACCCAGAACAAGATGCGTGCCGCGCCCATCGAGGTCATGATGAAGAAGGACCCCAAGATGCTGCAGGCCCTGGTGGTCAACAGTGGGAACGCCAACGCTCTGACAGGGTCGAAAGGCCTCTACGATGCCAGGGAGATGTGCGCACTCACCGCCGAGGCATTGAACCTCTCTGAGGATCTGGTGGGGGTCGCTTCCACCGGGGTCATTTCCCGATTCCTACCCATGCATAAGATATCGGGCGGCGTTGCCAAGGCAGCCTCAGAGCTGGGCCGGGGGCGCGAAGCCGACCAATTGGCCGCGAAGGCTATCATGACCACCGATACCCGCATGAAGGAGGCGGCCTGTGAGGTCACGTTAAAGGATGGGACCATCGTCACCATCGGTGGCATCACCAAGGGCTCAGGCATGATCGCCCCTTCCATGAAGGTGCTTCATGCCACCACCCTCAGCTTCATCACCACTGACGCAGTGCTCGCCAAGAACGCCAACGCCAAGTGGCAGGACATGATGGACACCAGCTTCAACATGATTTCCGTGGATGGGGACCAGAGCACCAACGACGTCTCCATGATCATCGCCAATGGCAAGGCGGGCGGACCGCCTGTGGACAACGACCCCGCCTTCTGGGAAGGAGTGCGGTACGTGGCCCAGTCCTTGGCCAAGCAGATCGTCATCGACGGCGAGGGCGCGACCAAGCTCATCGAGGTCCACGTCCGCGACGCTAAGAGCTCGAGGGAGGCGAGGAGCGCAGCCCGTTCCATCATATCATCCAGCCTGGTCAAGACCGCCATCTTTGGAGCCGACCCGAACTTCGGTCGCATTCTGGCCGCCCTAGGCAACTCCGACGCATCGTTCAAACTGGACGAGGTGAAATTGATGGTGAGCGATGATGACATTTCGGTCACTTTGTTCCAGAAGGGGGCACCCACCATGGTGCCAGCGTCACAGGACGAGCTCAATGCTAGGAAGATCCTAAGCGGGAAGAAGGTCATCATCGACCTCTGGCTCGGAGTAGGACACTCGGTTGGCGAGGCCTGGGGCTGTGACCTCACCTATGATTATGTGAAGATAAACGCAGACTATACCACTTGAGGCAGATGAAGAGGATAGAGAGCATGATGACACGATACCCCCGGGCTCCCAAGTTGAGGGGTAAGAAGGTGGTGATCAAGTTCGGAGGCAGCTCCATCGAGAACCCTGTCGAACTGGAGCGATTCGCCAGGGACATGGCTTTGCTTGTTAGCTTGGACATAAGGCCCGTTCTTGTCCATGGCGGCGGTCCGGAGATCACAGAGGAGATGAAAAGGAGGAACCTGCCGGTCAAGAAGGTGCTCGGACTGAGGATCACCGATGATGTGACCTTGGAGGTGGCCAAGGGCGTGCTCTCCCGCATCAACGATAAGGTGGTCAGGGCTTTGCAGACAGCAGGCCTGAGCGCCATAGGCCTGGCCGGGACCGAGTGCAACTCCATCCTATGTAAAAAGATGCCCCATATCAAGGGCAAGGACGAGAAAGGAATGGATATCGAGGTCGACCTGGGATGGGTCGGCGAGCCATTACGATCCGACCCAAGGACCATGGACCATCTGGTGAGGCGTGGCATAATTCCGGTCATCTACCCTATCTGTGGGGACGAGGACGGTCAATTGATGAACGTCAACGCCGACACCGCAGCCTGTTATGTGGCCAAGGCGGTCCAGGCAGAAGACTTCGTGCTGGTCACAGACGTTCCAGGCCTGATGCGGGTGTTCGGCGAACCGTCCTCGGTGATCGCCGAGATCAAAGTGGCCGAATTCCAGACATTGGTGTCGGAAGGGGTGGTGAAGGACGGTATGATACCCAAACTGGAAGCGTGCGTCATCGCTGTTCGAGATGGGGTCAGGACCGCCCACATGATCGATGGCAAGAACCCGGAAGCCATTATAGGCCAGCTATTGACCGAGAAGAACTATGGGACGCGAATAGTCCCGTGATGCAAGAGAGTGACCCAATTGGAAATCAACGACGTCAAGACCCTGTACTCCTCCTATCTGTTCCAGAACTATGGGCGGGAGGACATCTGCCTGTCCCACGGTGATCGCGAGTTCCTGTACGATATCAACGGCAAGAGGTACGTGGACTTCGTGGCTGGAATAGCCGTGAACTGTCTGGGCCATGCCCACCCAGCGTTAGTGGATGCGATCACCAAACAGGCGAAGCGTATGCTGCATGTCTCCAACCTCTACTATACCATGGAACAGGCCGATCTCGGTGAGGCGCTGGCCTCCATCGCCCCCTCACCTTTGGCGGTCTCCATGTTCTGCAACAGCGGGGCGGAGGCGAACGAGGCAGCGTTGAAATTGGCGGCAAAACATACCAAGCGGACGAAGTTCTTGGCCTGCCTGAACTCCTTCCATGGGCGCACGGCGGGAGCACTGGCGGCCACCGGCCAGAGGAAGTACCAGGAAGGGTACGAGTGTTTGCTCTCCAATGCCTTTGAATTCGTCGACTTCAATGACAGCGAGGCTATGAAGGCCATGGTGTCCAAGGATACCGCCGCGGTCGTAATGGAGATGGTGCAGGGAGAGGGAGGGGTGATACCAGCTAGCCCGGAGTTCGTGCGGACGGTGCGCGACCTATGTCATGACACCGGGGCTTTGATGATCGTGGACGAGGTGCAGACCGGGATGGGTCGAACCGGTAAATGGTTCGGCTTCGAGCATTATGGTGTGGTGCCGGACATCATATCCTTGGCAAAGGGGTTGGGCGGAGGTATGCCTATCGGCGCCATAGTCTCCACTCGCGAAGTGGCGAAGACCTTCACCCCAGGGAGCCATGGTACCACCTTCGGAGGGAACCCGCTGGCTTGTGCAGCAGGCAAGGCGGTTATAGAAACCATCAAGAAGGAAGGTTTGGTGGAGAGGTCCTCTGAGCTAGGTTCGCGCTGGAAACGCTCCGTCCAGAAGATCGCGGACGAGAAGGGCGGGGTCAAAGAGGTCCGGGGCATGGGCCTTATGATCGGCATCGAGATCGGAGCGAGGTCAAAGGAGTTCAAGGAGCAATGCTTCAAGGAGGGCCTATTGGTCAACGTGGCCGGAGGGAACTCCATTCGTCTCGTCCCGCCGCTCATAATCAGCCAGGGATCCGTGGAGCTTTTCAATCGGACCCTAGGCGATTTCCTTTGATGACAACCGTGTCCGAAATAAAACATTATATATTTTTACATTTTTAGGCGGACCGATGAAGGACCCCGTTCCCAAGGAGAGCATCGCCGAGAGGACCCGAGCGTACATCGACGCCCATCCGAGCATCAAGGATTGCATCTCCAAGGACCTTATCAACTACTCATCCTTGGCCAGGCAGATCATGAAGGACCTGGACATAAAGAACGAGGAGGCGGTCATGATCGCCTGCCGTCGTTACGCGCAAAAACTCTCCAAACGCGATCACGAGAAAGAGATATTGCGCATACTGGGAAGCAGCCGCATCGAGGTCAAGACCAAGATCTGCTCCGTGACCGCGAAGAACGATTGGACCGTTCTGCACAAGTTAGAGCTTGTCTTCATCAAACTCATCAACGAGAAAGCCATAATGCAGATTATCCAAGGGGCTCAGGCCATCACGATCATCGCCGATGAGAAGCTCAAGAACGAGATAGTCAACGCCATCGGCAAGGAGAACGTGCTACACGTTAGGCCTGACCTTGTAGAGATAACGGTCAAGTCGCCAGAGAAGATCACCGACACCTCTGGGGTTTTCTCTTTTCTTGCTGACAACCTCGCAGAGAACGGGGTCAACCTCGCCGAGACGGTATCGTGCTACACAGACACCATCTTCATAGTGGACGAGAGCGACATGATACCCGCCTATTCCATACTCTCGAATGTCATCGAGAGCGCGGAGCGCACCTTCGGTTCCGATCTCCAATAGACCGCCCAAGACGGGATGAGAAGGATTTTTCATCATTGTCCAGTTACTAAAAAACGCCAGACGGCAACCCATTTATAGGTTGGGCCATATGGCTGAGCCAAAGGGGTGATATTCTGTCTAAGGCACCGAACATAGTGGTGGAACCTCCGGGCCCGAACGCCAAGGAGATAATCAAGGTCGACAACGAATATCTCGCCACATCCACCAAGACCGCCCCTATCGTCGTGGAGAGCGCCAAGGGCGCTTTGGTAAAAGACGTTGACGGCAACACATTCATTGATTTCGCATCCGGGGTGGCGGTGCTGAACGTCGGTCACTGTCATCCCAAGGTGGTCAAGGCGGTCCAGGACCAGGCAGCGAAGGTGATGCATTTCGCCGGGACCGATTACTATTACCAGGTCCAGAGCGACCTCGTGAAGCGACTGTGCGATTTAGCCCCTGGCGACCATGCCAAGAAGGTCTTTCTGAGCAACTCTGGAACAGAATCGGTGGAGGCGGCGATGAAGTTGGCCCGATGGAGGAGCGCCGAGCGCAAGCAGTTCATCGCTTTCATCGGGGCATTCCACGGTCGGACCATGGGCTCATTATCCCTCACAGCGAGCAAGAGGGTGCAACGGGAGCGCTACTTCCCCATGGTCGCTGGTGTCACGCACATCCCCTATGCTTACTGTTACCGTTGCCCTTACAAACTAGAGTACCCCTCGTGCGACCTATGGTGCGCCAAGATCCTGAAGGAGATCTACTTCGAGACCATAACCCCTCCGCATGAGGTCGCGGCGTTGTTCCTAGAGCCCATACAAGGCGAGGGCGGCTACATCGTACCACCAAAGGGCTGGACCAGCACCATCACGAAGATCGTCAGGGACCAGGGCATCCTGGTCGTGGACGACGAGGTGCAGGCCGGCATCGGGCGCACTGGTAAGATGTGGGGCATCGAACATTTCGACGTCGTTCCTGACGTGATATGCACCGCCAAGTCGCTTGGTTCGGGCATCCCCATCGGGGCGACCATATTCCGTCGGGAGTTGGACTTCGGCGTCCAGGGTGCGCACTCCAACACCTATGGAGGGAACTGTGTGGCCTGCGCCTCCGCTCTGGCCACTTTGGACGTCGTCGAGGAGGAGCGCTTGCCGGAGAGGGCGGAGAAGGTGGGGGCCTTGTTGCGCAAACGTATGGAGGAGATGATGCGCGACCATGAGGTCATCGGCGACGTCCGTGGCCTAGGTCTGATGCAGGCCATGGAGTTCGTGCGGGACCGCCGCACCAAGGAACCGGCCAAGCACCTACGCGATGATGTTGCCTTCCTTCTGTTCAAACGCGGTATCGTTGCCATAGGCTGTGGGCGGTCCGGACTGCGGCTCATTCCCCCGCTGGTCATATCTGAGGAGCACTTGAACACAGGATTGGACATTCTGGAAGGTTGCATCAAGGATGCGGCCAAGGCGATGAAATGAGGCTGCACCGCTCCTCGGTGAAGCCTTGGGCGCAGGGTAAGGGATACCGAAAGCGCACCGTACTGGACGAGGCGGACCTGGGCATATCGGGCTCATTCTTGCAGGAGGTCTCCTTCAGCAAAGGTGACAACGTCCCCATCCATCACCACAGGGTTCAGACCGAGGTCTTCTATGCGGTGACCGAAGCGGTCTTTGAGATCAACGGGGAAAAGGTGACCATGGCGCCCGGGGACGTTCTGGTGTGCGAACCAGGCGACCGGCATGGAAACCCGGAGATACCGCACGACATGAAGATACTTGTTTTGAAGGTCGGGTTCCTCGAGAATGACACCGTCTGGTGACATAGCCTATGAGGAGACCAGTACCTTCATTTGAATAGAAGGGTCATGGAGCCACCTGGGAGATTTGAACTCCCGACCTGCTGATTACAAGTCAGCTGCTCAACCAGCTAAGCTAAGGTGGCTTGTTGGCCAAGTAACAATAAACTCCGATTTAACCTTATTCGATGTGGGCTCGCCCTGCGTCAACCAACTTTTATTTGGAATGGTCCTCAAAACAAGGAGGGAAACGTTTTATTGCCGTCAACATCTCTTCCCGAACACCTCGTAGCATCAAGGAGGGGGAACATCATGGATAAAAGAGCTTTAGGTTTCTTCGAAGAGCTGTGCAACGCCCCTGGCCCGTCCGGTTTCGAGGCCATCCCGATCAAATTGTTGAAAGATTACGTGGTCCCCTTCGTGGAAAGACATTACAGCGATAGAATGGGGAACTTCATGTTCGAAAGGGGCGGTTCCTCCAATGGGCCTCGTATCCTTCTCGCGGGTCATATCGATGAGATAGGTTTCATCGTGACTGGCATTTCCCCTTTGGGATTCATCTCCTTCCGGCAGCTTGGTGGCTGGTACGACCAGGTGTTGTTAGGACAACGTGTCCAGGTCATGAGCAATAAGGGCATGTTGTCCGGGGTCATCGCCTGCAAACCTCCGCACCTTATGGAAGTGGAGGAGATGAAGAAGGTGGTGGCCAAGGATAAGATGTTCATAGACATCGGCGCCGC